>CAMURE010000017.1 GCA_947097375.1 uncultured Candidatus Saccharibacteria bacterium | reverse complement strand
CAGGAGCCAGAGGTTGACCGTGCGGAGATTGAAGGGTTTATCTCACATATCAAAAAGGCAAAGATCAAGAAGCTCATCCTGATTTCAACAGTCGGTGTTTATAAAAACCCAAATGGCGCTAACGAAGATACGCCCATTGAAACCGAAGGGCTTTTGCCATACGGAGTTAATAGGTATTATCTTGAGCAATTCTGTCGTGAGAACTTTGATACAACAATTGTTCGCCTGCCGGGGCTATTTGGCGACGGACTGAAGAAGAATGTTATTTATGATCTGATGAACAATAACATGGTTGAAAAAATACATGCTGATGGTATGTATCAGTACTATAATCTCGCTAATATTTGGCGCGATATCACCATTGCTTTAGAGAATAATCTGCCGCTGGTTAATTTTGCAACGCCGCCGGTCAGCACGCGGGAAGTCGCCAAGGTTGCCTTTGGTATGGAGTTTACTAACACGCCGGAGGGAGTAACACCGGCCTACTGGGATATGCACAGTAAATATGCTGAGGTGTATGGCGGCGAGGGCAATTATCTATATACAAAGGCAGAGGAGCTAGCTGGTATCAAGGAGTTTGTTGCAAAAAATAAGTAATCATGGTATAATGCGGGTATGAATTCGAAGGAGTCAATGAAGCTTGCTATCTCGAATATTGCTTTTGGTGAAAATCAACAAGAAGCGCTGAAGCGTGTGTCGCAGTGTGGTGTTGAGGGGCTTGTAATTGCGCCGACAATGATTTGGCCGGAGGCGCCAAGTGTTGGACCGAAGGAGGCAGATGAATATCGCAAAAGACTTGCAGAACGTGGTATGGTAGTTGTTGGATTGCAGTCTTTGGTGTTCGGGGTTGATGGGGCGGCGCTTTTCGGCGAAGAGTCGGGGCGTCAACGTTTAGCTGATCACTTAAAGAAACAGGCCGAGCTTGCCGGGAGGCTTGGTGCGGTGTCAATGGTGTTTGGTTCTCCTGGTTTGCGTAAAGTAGGAGATCTTAGTGCTGAACAGGCTATGATTGAGGCAGCTGAGCTATTCAGCTCGGTTGCCGTTGAGGCTAATAACAACAATACGCGGCTAACGATCGAGCCTCTATCGGGTTATGGTAATGAGTTTGTGCGTACAGCACCAGAGGGTATGGAGTTGGTTAATCGTGTTGACAATCCAGGGTTTGGAATTCATCTTGATTCGGCGGCGATGGCTGGCGCTCAGGACGATCCAGTGCATTTAGCTCTTGCGGTTCGTTATTATGGCATGCGCAGTTTTGACATAAGTGCTCCAGAACTGGCGCGTCCTTCACTTGCGCCGGAAATTCCTCATAAAGACTATACTGCTGCCCTTAGAGAGGTAGACTATGACGGTTGGTTGTCAATTGAGATGAGAGGTCCTCTGGGTTTGGATGATATTGGTCAAGAAATTGATTATGCTAAAGGTCAGTATGGTCTTCGCGATAAGTAGTGATATAATGACTACATGAAACTAGCTATATCGAACATCGCATGGACAAATGAAGAAGAAGCGGACGTCGCCGCAAAGCTGCGAGAGCTTGGTGTACGCTGTGTCGAGATCGCGCCGACGAAGCGTTGGGATGATCCGACCAAGGCGACTCCCGAGCAAATTAACGAATATGTCGAGTGGTGGAGGGGGTATGGTATTGAGATTGCAGCCTTTCAGTCGATGCTGTTCGCACGCCCCGACCTAAAGATGTTTGAGTCAAGCGAGCTTCGCGACGAAATGAGGCAGTATCTGGCTGACTTTTTGCGGTTAGCCGGGGATATGGGTGCTGGTCGATTGGTATTTGGTTCACCAAAGAATCGACAGCGCGGTGCGATGTCAGTAGAAGAGGCGGACGGTATCGCAAGCCGTTTCTTTGCCGAGCTCGGTGATGTCGCCAAGGAGCATAACACCATGCTCTGCATCGAACCGAATGCACCTCAATATAATTGTGACTACGTGACAACAGCAGATGAAGGTGCGCGGCTTGTTCGTATGGTTAACTCAGAGGGGATCGGCCTGCATCTTGACACGGCATGTATGGCGCTGGCTGGCGATGATCTTGGCGAATCGATACGAAACAATGGCGATATCTTGAAGCATTTTCACGTTAGCGCTCCGATGCTTGATCGAGTTTATGATCGAGACGATGTTGACTATCGCGCTGCAGCTGATGCGCTAAAGTCCATTGGCTATGAGGGTGTTGTGTCAATCGAAATGCGTCCGGGTGAACAGGGAGAGAACGTGAAGCGTGTAGAGGACGCGGTGTCGTTCGTACAAAGCGTTTTTGAAGTGTAGAAACAGACTCATTATTGACAAATTAAACTTATATGTTAAAATGATAGTATGAGTAAAGTTAAGAGCCCTCCTATAGAGGGAGCACCAGTTGTTATGGTGACGGGAACAAAGTATAATTATAATGATCTCCGTCACGGCCTCGCACGCATGACTGTAAAGAGATGTGTCAAAGACCATGAGCTGCCATGCGTTGTGGTTGATGCGTCGCCTGATCCGCGTATTGCAAAGGGGCTCGGTCAGCTTGGGGCTACCGTAGTATGTGTTAAACCAGAAGAAGGAGGAATTCCCAAGCAGCGACAGATTGGTGCGAGGTGTGTACTAGATCAAGGTGGAAATAAAATTATCACCTCCGAGCCAGAGAAAACGGGTATGCCAGATTTTGCAGAAGAGATTAGTAGGATGCTGGATGAGTTTTCAGTCGTCGTTATTGGGCGGACAGAGCGTTCAAAAGAATCAATGCCGCCATTCCAGCGGCGTACCGAGGAATTGATCGGCTGGTTATTTGAGTATATACTAGGGATGCCGGCGGATGCGCTCGCTGGTCCACGGGGCTATAATCGTCAAGGGATGCAGCACCTATTAGATTATCCTTCAGATGCACCGGGAATGAACAACTGGTTATATATGTACTATACTGTTCTGGCGGCAATGGCTAATGGAGAGCGTGTCGGTGGAACTGAGGTCGACCTGATGTATCCAGAATCGCAGGTTAAGCAGGAAACAGATAATCTTGATTTTGACGGAAAGCGCGACGAACAAGCTAGAATGCAGGCCTACGTATTACTAGGAAAGAAGTCTGAGGCTCCTCAGGACTATGCAGCCGAGCTACAGCGCATCAAATTGCTGAGCGAGCTTGATACTGATCGGGATAGACTACGCACCATGATACTAAAAGAACTTACATTAATGCCTAAAAAACCAACGATCGAGCGGATACAGGAGTTCTTTAGTAATGCGGAAGCTATAGCAAGGTTATTTGGCTACAAGGGCGGTGTTGACGCTGACGGGCCTCGCTAGTGGCCCATTGTGATATGAGTGCGGAATCCTCTAAAGAATAGGTGGCGTTTGTACTCCTAACTCGGTATACTATATAGTATGATAGCTGTAATTATCGCCGGTGGCTCAGGCACGCGCCTCTGGCCACTCTCAACCTCAACTCAACCAAAACAACTTTTGGCGTTAACTAGTGAGCGCACCATGGTCCAACAAGCCTATGACCGGGCCAGAAAGCTCGGTGACACCGTTTATGTGGTGACCGAGGCCAGCCACGCCGGGGCGCTGCGGGCGCAGCTACCCGAGCTGCCGGACGAGGCCTTTCTGATCGAGCCGGGACGGCGGGGGACGGCGCACTGTATCGTATTGGCCCTGGATTATATCAATCGCCACCATGACCGGACTGAGCCGATTGCCTTTATTCACTCTGATCATAATGTGCGTGACACCCAGGGGTTTGCCCACTCGTTCGATACAGCAGCGCGCATTTCTCGTGAGCGTGGTTGTATTACGCTTATCGGCATTGAGCCGACCTTCCCGTCGACTGGCTTTGGTTATATTCAGCGCGATGGGGTGATTGATGCTCAAGCGGGCGTCTATAATGTCGAGTCGTTCAAGGAAAAACCTGATTACGAGACAGCGAAGCGGTATGTTGAGTCGGGAAATTATTTGTGGAACTGCGGCTATTTTGTTGGCTCGGTTGACGTGTTTAGGAATGAAATGCAGCGGAGTGCTCCAGATCTGTGGTCAAATTACCAGACGTTAGCGTCAATTGCTGACTTTGGTAGCGAGGCTTACAATCACGCATACCTGGCGCTAGATAATCAAGTCATCGACATCGCCCTGATCGAAAAAGCTCATCAGCTGGCTATGGTATCGGCCAGCTTTGACTGGATGGATATCGGTAATTTCAAGGATCTACACGACGCGGTTACCAAGGATGAGGCGGGTAATTACGCATATGGTGACAACATTCATACCATTGATGTCGCTAATACCTATATTCGCAACGAGCAGCCGGACAAGCCGGTGGCGGTGATCGGCCTTGATAATGTAGTGGTGGTCAACACGCCAGACGGTGTGTTAGTGGCGCGGCGGGATGTGGCCGCCAAGTGTGGTGACATCGCAAAGCAGTTGCAAAGATAGCCCAGCAGCCGAGCCACGACCTAACGACTATGATTACAAATGTAAGTATCTAGTGTGGATAAGCCAGGATCATCCGCTATGAGTTGGATTCTTTGCGGCCATACTGCTCATACACCGCCAGCGTCTGCTCGGCCATTCGCTGCCACGAGAAGGTTTTGACGTGCTGTTTACCCTTCTTGATGAGGTCACGGCGTCGTTTCTCGTCAGTCAGAAGTTCGTCAATTGCCCGCGCTATGTCCTCAACGCTATACGGATCAAAGTAGTGAGCCGCCTCACCATGTGTTTCTGGCAGGCAAGTAGCGGTGCTCGAGGCAACCGGTGCGCCGTGTAGCATGGCTTCAAGGCCTGGTAGACCAAAGCCCTCGCTTAGTGACGGGAAGCAATACACAGCTGTATGCTCGTACATCCAGCGTAGTTGCTCGTCCGACACAAAACCAGTGAAAACGACATTTGTCATGCCGCGTTCAGTAACATATGCCTCATGGCGAGCGTAGTTGCCATCCCTCTTGCCAGCCAGCGCCAGTATCAGCTCGGGGTGTTTTTGTTGCAATAATTCAAATGCGTCAATTAGTCGCCGCAAATTTTTATGCGGCGTCGGCCGGCCGATATACATGATGAACTTTTTGCCAACCAGCTCTTTGACCGGATCATTGCCCTTTGGTAGCTCGTCAGCGGATTCAAGTGTCACGGTAATCTTGTCTGGACTGACCCCGGTAAAGTCCACCAAGTCACGCTTGACAAAGTCAGAGATGGTGATGATATGAGCCGACTTTCTAGCAACTTTTTTGTTGACCCATTTATAAATTTGCTGCTTCACCCAAAAGACCACCGGGTTCTTGTCGGGGTTGTTGAACCGAACGGTGGTCAGGTCTTGCATGGTGGTGACGACCGGGCTGGCCCGGTACCACACGGGCTGCTGAACCATTGCAAAATGCACGAGATCTGGGCGCAGCTCCTCCAGCTGTTTCTTAAAACCTCGTTGCTCGGCAAACGAAAATTCAGCAAATGGACAGGCGACTTTCTGAAAGCGTGGGTTGTCGGCCTGCCAGCCGTCCATGTCCTTTGGCTTGAGTAAGATAATATAGTCATTCCTGTTATCAATTTTTTGTAGATAGTGAATCAGCCGTTCGACGTAACGGCCGGTGCTCGTCCGTAGCGTCCGAGCATCAATGGCGATGCGCATGAGCGCCCCTCCTTTCGTTGGTTACAATTTTCTTTATGGCAGTCGTAAAGGCAGGTTCGGCAAATGGTTTAGCAGAGGCGGCGATGGCCCGCGGCGAGATCTGTTGACCAGGCAGTGTCTGTAGCGTTGCTACCAAGCTCTCAACGGTTTGTTCAGCGAAAAACCAGCCGTTCTTACCAGGGTTGATATAGTCCAGTGCACCACCAGCTTGATATGCTACCACTGGCAGCCCAGCAGCCAAGGCTTCAACTGGTGCGACGCCAAAATCTTCGTGGGCGGTAAAGATGAATAGGTCGGCTTGTTGGATGGCGGCAGCCCGGGCCTCGTCACTGACGTAGCCAAGAAAGCGCGTCGATTCGCTCGCCAGCCTCTCCAGCTGCTCGCGATCAGGCCCATCGCCCATGATGTCCAGCGGCCAACCAAGCTGCTGACAGGCCCGAATCACCAAATCCAGCCGCTTCATCGGCACCAGGCGCCCCCACACCACGCAGCGCGGTCGGGTGGGTAGCGTCACGGAGCGCGGTCGGGTTTTTGCGAGTGCCATAAAGCTGGTTGTTTGCACCGGTGGAAAGACGACGATGCTGTCTCGGTCATAGAATTGCTTGATATCAGCCTGAATGGCGGTGGAATTGGCTAAAAAGACATCAACCCGCTGCGCCGCCTGATAGTCACGCCGCCTGAGGGGCCGGACCAGCAGGCATAGGCCCAGTCGCGCCAGCCACCGCGGTCGAAAGCTCGGTCGACGCAGGTATTCCTGATAGTGCCGCCAATAAAAATGCGTCGGCGTATGACAATAACAGATATGTCGTTGATCGGGGCGGGTGGTTCGGATAAACTTGGCCTCGCCGTTACCAGAGCTAGAAATAATAATATCAAATTGCCCGAGATCCAGCCGCGCAAACCACCGCTGCCTGAGCACTGGCAGTAGTCGCCTGAGCTGGGCAAATGGCCAACGCTGCAAATAGCCAGTTATCACCTTGTTATCAAGTTTTTTCCGCCACGTTCGGGAGCAGTACGAGGTATAAATCGGAGCATCAGGATAGAGCTGGTGTAGCGCCAGGACAACTTGCTCGGCACCGCCACCATACAGCCAGTCATGAACGATCGCGATGGTCGGCTGGGTGCGCATCACGACTCCTTCTTAAAGATGACCAGGCAGGTCTTGAGAAGAATGGTGATATCCAGCCATAAACTCCAGTTTTGTACATAATAAAGATCCAGCCGCCGCCGCTCTTCAAAGCCGATGCTACGCCGCCCCGATACAACTGCTAGGCCAGTCAGGCCAGATTTGACCGTCAGCAGCGTGTGCTTTTTCTCGTAATTACTCAGCTCGTGCGGCACCAGCGCCCGCGGCCCAACGAGGCTGATATCACCCTTGATAACATTAAATAATTGCGGCAGTTCGTCGAGACTAAACCGGCGAATGAAACGACCGACCGGCGTGACGCGAAAGTCATGATCGAGCTTGTCACCATTCTGGCGATACTCGTCGATCAGCTCTGGTTTGCCAATCATGGTGAACACCTCCTCGTCAGTCTTGCCGTCAAACTTGGCGTAGTGCGAGCGAAATTTATACACCTTGAATGGGCGATTAAACTGGGTTAAACGTCGCCGCTGTTGCCCATGCATCAGCACGGGGCCACGTGGGTCGCCGAGCTTAACAGCGATTGCCACTAGCAGCATAATCGGCGAGGTAATGATGATACCAATGGTTGCACCGATGAGATCCATCAGTCGTTTGACCACGCGTCCATAGCCGGTGGCCAGCGGTGTTGGGTGAATGTATGCTAGCGGCACGGAATTGATAATCTCGACCGTATGGCGCGCCGTCATCAGGCCGTCGAGGGCTGGCGCTTGATAAAAATCAAGGTAATGCTGCTCCGCTAAGTTATAGTGTGCTTCGCTGCGGGCGGTGTCGGTTTGGATAATGGCGTCAATCTTATCACGAGTCAGCGCCGATGCCAGTGTCGAGCGCCGCAAACCCTTGAGTCGTGGCGGGATGAGTTCGTCTTTGGATACGATAGCACTGAGATGAAAGCCGGTTGACGGGTGGGCGCTGATAAACTCGGCCAGCGTCCGCGTCGATTCGGCGTTGCCGACCAGCGCCACGCGCTTGATACCGATGTTTTTGCGCAGCAGATGCAGTCGGACGATATTGGCAGCGCTGCGCAGAATGAGCAAGATGACAAAGCTGATGATCAGTGCGTAAATTACCACCATCTTAGCCGGAAAGAGCGGTGTATTACTAAAGAAGCTAAAGGAAATCATCATCATGATGCCACAAACTGCCGCCATACCAAGTCGCCAAAACTCCCGCAGTGGATGAACGTAGTGTTCACGGTCATATAGCCCAAAAAATGAGAACAAGATAACCCACAGTGGCAGCATCAGCATAATCGACGTGATAAACTCCAGCGCTCCGATTTGTACGTGGAAGGGTCGGGTATCGAGTGATACGCGCATGATGTATGCGGCTGTGAATGCGCCAACTAGCGCCAGTACGTCTAGCCCGATCAACACCAACTTGAAATAAAAATCAGAATTCTTCCTCATGACCTTTGGGGTGATTATACAAGAAAATGCCGATCCATGCAAAACAATGCACCGAATTGATCAGACTACCAAAGAACCAGAAGTGGATGGCGATGGCTGTTGTGAGGAGCAAGATAAGTTGCCCCCATGGCTTTGACGAGCATCGGACACTGCGCCATAGTGCGATGGCGAGCAGCACTAGTAGTGGTAGTATACCGACAACACCGATATTGCTCAGCAGCAAAACGTAGAAAATGTACACCGTGTGATCGGTCGACACTGGTTGGTGCAGCTGATGTTGGATAAAACTGCCGAGGTTGCCAAGTCCAGTGCCAAAGAGTATCGTGCGTGGACTTGCTGCCCAGGCTTGGAGCGCCAGTCGAGCGGCGTTAAGTCGGTCATCGGCTGAGGCGGCAACAAAACCCGATGGCTGGAAATTAGCTGGTGGTGCGGGCTGGTTTGGTTGGGCGGCGGGTGGTGCCTCTGGTGCTGTAGTCTCGCTGGTTGGCGGTATTTGCGGTGAGGGTGGGCTACCCGGCGTCGGGAGGGTGTTTTTTTGCGGTAATTTTATGCGGCCGAGCGACAGCTGGTCAAGCATGCTCACTGCAGTATTATAGGCAATGTGCGGCGTGTCGTGATAGCGAACTACCGCCGATGCCAGCAGCATGGCACATCCAACCACAAACCCGGCTATGATGATGCCGAGTTGACGCCACGTGTCACGATGAGATGTCTGCACCGTGTCAGTGACATCCTCTCTTTTCCTGTGTCGCTGCCAGCAGCGGACGATACCATACACGATACCTGTGCCAATTACCGCGATAAACGCACCGCGCGAAAAGGTGAGGCTGATCGCCACGCTGCTACCAAAAACGCTCCAGCCGGCCAATCGTCGCCGTTCTCGCCAGCACAGTCCAACGAACAGGGCTGGTAATAAGCTGCTTGCCAAAAATTGCGGCTCAGCGGCAAATAGATTGATCCTGACAAAACCAAACACGCCGGCGTGACAGCCCGAGCAGAGCGTACCGAACGCTGTTGGCTCAATGTGGGCGATGATCAGCTGCAGTACCGCTAACACACCGAATACAATGCCGCTCCACAGGCCAATTGTCATGAGACGGCGCCGATCACTCGTCGATAATGCCCGGTACATCAGGGCGGCACACGCCGCGGTCAGTAGCAGCAGCAAGAGCGATGCCGTATATAATGCGGTACGCGCTCGGACATAGGATAATAACAGCCCAACGATACTAGTGACAGCCAGCATGCTAATGCTGAGCCACCACCATCGCCCCCGAGGCCACAGTCGCTGGCGCACCACTATACCCAGGCCGCAGCCAACCACGCCGATCACCGCCGCTTGATATAGTCCGATGCGAAACGACGGAAAATCGAGCATCGCCAGGCTGATACTCGGCTGCAGTGACAGTGCGCTGCCAAACAGCACAACGGCCAGTAGCCACACATACATCGTCGATGATACTCGCTTCACCTCTTTAGTATAGCGCAAATAACTCGGGCAGGTTATACTAAAAGCATGCAGCCAACAAAAAAGCAAAAAATACTACTGGATTTTATCGATGGATTTATCAAGGGCAATGGCTACAGTCCGACGCTACGGGAAATTATGCGGGCGCTGGGGTATAAGTCGGTCTCAACGGTGGCGAAGCATGTCGATAATTTGGTGGCGGCCGGGATGTTAGATAAGCGCGACGGCGAGGTGCGGTCATTGGTGTTATGCCAGGCGGAAAAAGAGGCTTGGTGGCAAAACTTGGCGAAGGAGATTAAGCAGCGGGAAGTGGCGGATGATGAGAAATCGCGCTCGGAAGCGGAGGTTTTGAAAAAAGCCCTGGAAATTGTCCGCCGGTAACTTTACAACTGATTGAAAACTCGCTATAATACGACACGTATTCCGGGGTAGCTCAGCGGTAGAGCGGTTGGCTGTTAACCAATAGGCCGCGGGTTCGAACCCCGCCCCCGGAGCCAAGAAAAGACACTTCTACGGAGGTGTTTTTTCTTTGTTCCTCGAAATATGATCCGGTACCATACGAAATTCCATATCAGACTGATGCTGGTGGCGGCTAATTTTGCCATGCTTAAGCCGAGTGTGCTGGTTGTCCCGAGCAGTTGGATGAGCAGCCATATGACGACTGGTTGTAAAATCCACAGGCCAGTGACGGTGATGCAGATGAACTGGACGATTGGCTGGCGGACTTGCGGCGCAAAGGTTTGATGGCGATCGACCAGACCTATGGCGACGCTTGGGTGCGACTAACCACACGTGGCAAATGGCTGGTTCAGCGCATTTGGCCGGAAGCGCAGGTGATGGCCGTTTAAGGTTTGCCCAATCTAAAGATTTTATTGTAGTTTGGTAGGCATGCCTAGCAAAACAGCTTTATAGGCTGTGCTATAATTCTACTATGACACCGCTGCTGGCTAGGATTTAAGAAAAACTATAAAAAAGATATAACACTGTAGGAATTATGAAAATCTGGCACTCAGGACGAGAATCAAAATTACTCG
>CAMURE010000016.1 GCA_947097375.1 uncultured Candidatus Saccharibacteria bacterium | reverse complement strand
CAGAGTTTGCAGCATACGCCCAGCAAATCGTAAAGAATGCGGCCGTGCTGGCAGACGAACTGAAACGCGGTGGCTTAAAATTGGTAACAGGCGGCACCAGTAATCACTTGGTGCTGGCAGATGTTTATGACAGCTTCGGCATCGATGGCAAAACCGCTCAGGAACGGCTGGAGGCCAGCGGCATCACCGCCAACGCCAATGCCATCCCGAACGATACTCTGCCGCCATTTCGCCCAAGCGGCCTGCGCCTTGGTACCCCAGCAGTGACGACACGCGGCATGACAGAAGCTGACATCAAGCAAATTGCTGAGTGGATCATTACAGCAATAATCGCAGATGACCCGGCAAAATACGCAAACATTAGGCAACAGACCACTAGCCTTGCTGCACGTTTTCCGCTACCATATAACTAATACTAAATAATTGGGGGGCAAATCAGAAATGATTTCTTCAAACAAAACTAAAGGTTTCACATTGGTTGAGCTCTTGATCGTCATCGTGGTCATCGCTATCTTGGCAACTATTTCGATCGTGGCGTATAGCAATGCAACCAATAAGGCGCATGACGATAGACGTTCATCTAATGCACGTAATCTTCTAGATGCCATGTCAGCTTACGAGACAGAGCATAGTAAATGGCCAACCCTAAGCGACCTCACAACGTATGAGGTTATAAAGCTTGTGCCAGATATGGTGGACAGCTCTAAAGTTAATGCAACGGTCTCTGCTGGTAAGCATACATATAAGCTTCAATACTGCAAAGGAAGTGGATTTACTACTAATAACTTGGAGGCAACTGGTGCCCGCATAGAATTCCTGAGGGAAGTCGATCCAAACAAGGGCGTTAATGTCATTACTGCCGGGCGATGTTCATAAAGAAATATTCATTGAAACCAAATGCAGATAATTATCCCCCGGCTTGACCGGGGGATAATTATCTCTTCACTAGGTTAAGTCTGATCTACGAGCACTTACCTGTTGTTATAGAAGGAGTTGAGTTATCAGCTTCCTTGTAGTAGGTAACCCTCACACCAGTTTTTGCAGCTGGACTACCTGTTTGGCAAATCTCATATTTGTAAACGTTCTTTGCGCCAGAACCAGGAGTCTTGTCCTCGGCTGTTACGGTTGGCTTGGTAAGTTCAGCATCAAGCTTAATGACGCTGTAATCTTTAAGATTTTCTACTGTTGGCCACTCATCTTTGTCTGCCTGGTATGATGCAGCAGCGTTCAACAAGTTGCGTGCATTCGTCTGACGCTCATCGTCACGTGCTTTTTGTGTTACACCATTGTAAGCAACGATCGAGATTGCAGCCAAGATAGCGATGACCACGATCACGATCAAGAGCTCAACCAATGTGAAACCTTTAGTTTTGTTTGAAGAAATCATTTCTGATTTGCCCCCTATTTTTAGTTAGTTATTATTGTAACTTGATTGTAGCAAAGCGGTTATAAAAGCGCAAGCATTTTATGAATAATTCCCTGATTCAGCCCCTATAGTCTGTAAAAACAGGGGTGATGTTTCCTACCCAGGGTACTTTAGCCTCGAAAACCCGTCCAAATCCGCTATGGACACGAGGCACCGGCCGTGCCATTAACAGCAACATTGATTGACTTAACAAATCGCTGGCTGAAGTATTCGATATTCTGGCCAGCAACGGTCTTGGTCACTCCGAGGCTGACTTTGAGTGTACCGTCGTTGATCTTGCAGACCCTGAAATTAAGCACCGTACTCGTGTCGATAATCGTTTCGACTGCGCCATTCAACTGCCAAATACGATCACTGGCACTCGGGCATGAGCCGTCATACATTGTCTTGCGCTTGAGCTCTGAGCCACTCTGGAAATATTCAGTCGTATACGTCTTAGCGTCGGCGATAGCGACCGCCCCCCATGCCACACCGCAATCACTTTTCTGAATCAGCCGTCGCGTCGGACTATACGGGTTGTCGCTGGTGGCGAGGCTATGCATGCGTACATATGATGACGTCGTCCCTTCAAGCGTGGTACTGATCCGCACATCCGCCTCAATTCGATCAAGTGCAGTCAATACATCGCTCTGCAGCTGAGACTTGGCGCTGGTGACCATTGATGAGCCAGTGAGATTGATGATCAGACCGATAATACCAGCCAGTACTAAAATAATGATAGGGGCAATTGCCAAAATCTCAATCAGTGTAAATCCCTGACTGTTTCGGCTGTTTCGCCGCCGATCAGCGTTAACCTGAAATATACGTCGCATGCACCACCTCCTGCGCTGGCGTTCCATAAGTAATAATGACCGCGACACGAATGACCGCGACGCTATTTGGCACTTTACAATATTCGACTCGAGCACGCACTGGATTCGGCAGTGTTGGTGTAGTTGGTGGCGTTACCTGTTCGATCTTAACCGCACCACTACCACAAACCTCAGAAACTGTCTTATACAAGCCGCGCTCACGCAAGATACCATAGCCGAGATTGGCGGCTTCTGAGGTACGACGAGCCTCCGTATTACGCACTAGCACTGCTCCGTATAGCTGATAGCCACTCATCAGGAAAATCCCGGCAATAATTAACGTGATCATCAGTTCGACAACAGTAAAGCCGCTTGCATGTTTTACAGACGTTTGCTGTTGAGCGTTTGCCATTTACCGGGCTCCTTTGTTTCTAAATGATAAAAAATTGTATACCGCCGACAGGCCGCACCTGCTTCATCGCACACACCACCATAGACGCCAGCAATGTAGACATACGCACCGTTTGGATAACCAGTGATCTTGGTGTTTTCATAGTTATCTTTCTTGGCAAACAGCTGGCTAACATTGGTTATCGGATTTACCCCAAACGTACCGTTAATCGCTGATATGAGACGCTCTTTATCTAGTGGACCAGTCTTGGCAGCGCCACCCAGTTCATCAAATGCCGCTGCAAACTGCGCTGCCGTCATCTTGCCAGGACCAGCGCCAGAAACATACGCTGGATAGCCGCCAGCAGGTTTGATAATATTACCGGCACCATCACGAATTTCCCGTGGATAGACGCTCTCGAGATAATTCTGCAGAGCGAGAACGTCAGCCTCACGCTCCTTATCGCGTGCCGCTGCCTGATAATTACGAAAACTTAATGTCGCGAGCACCAGTAGAATTGCCATGACAGCAATAGCAATGATCAGCTCGACTAGCGTAAACCCCCGTCCCTTCATACCCCCATCATACTCGGAAATATGCATAAGCGCAAGCGTTTTGGCGCTCAAATTTCCAACGGTTCTTGCTGGATCTGGATGTGGAACTTATCGTAGACTGACTGAATGATAGCGTCACGTGCCGCCGCCAGATCGTGGTAGCTGGTCGCCGACTCATTGATCAATACCAGCGCGTTCTTGTCGTGCACCCGCATGCCGTGAAGCAATGCCCCCTTGAGCCCAGCCTGCTCGATCAACCAGCCCGTTGGCACCTTGTGTCGGCCGTCCGGCATGTCATAGCACGGGACATCTGGATACTGTTCACGAAGTTCATTCAGCTGCCATGATTCGATCAGCGCGTTCTTGAAGAATGAACCAGCGTTGGGTCGCTCGGTCGGATCAGGTAACTTATCAAACCGAATCGCCATCACCGCGTCGCGGATCACCTGCGGCGTAAAGGTCGTGATGTTCATGTTGGTCAAATACCGCTGGAGGCCGGCGTAAAATGGCGGTTTTGGCGCTGCGTGATGGAGCTTGATGGTAATTGAGAGAATGCAGTAGCGACCGCTCGCCTCACCGCGAAAAATACTATGCCGATACGAAAACCCGCACTCCGCTGCGTCTAAGGTCACCACCCGGTCAGTCAGCGAGTCGTACGCCTCTAGCTCAGTGAGCACATCAGCAACTTCCTGACCATACGCACCGACATTTTGCACCGGCGCAGCGCCAGCTGTACCAGGGATGGCCGACATCGCCTCAATGCCGCTCAGTCCCATGGTAACTGTGCGCTTAACCACCTCATCCCATATTTCACCCGCACCAACCTTGATCGTTGCCGTCTGACCATCGTCAGTCAGCACTGCAAACCCCTTGATCCGATTGAGCAACACCGCCCCCTCAAATCCTTCATCGCGAGCGATGACATTACTGCCGCCGCCGAGGACAAAGATCGGTATGCCCTGCACCTTGGCACTGTTATATAGCTCCCTAACCTCATTCACCGACGTCGCCGATACCATAAAGCGTGCTGTGCCGCCGAGCCGCATCGTCGTATACTGGTGCAACGGAATCTCTGTTCGTATCTCCATATGATACATTATATCATTTCTATTTAGGCGCGGCGCGTGGTATAATACCCTCGTGTGCACCCGTAGCTCAGTGGATTAGAGTACTTGGCTTCGAACCAAGTGGTCGCAAGTTCGAATCTTGCCGGGTGTACCATGAATTTCGCGCTTTTCCACCGGACCTTTTCCTATCAGCGCGTTAGTTATGCCCCGTTAGCTCAACTGGATAGAGCGTTGGTTTCCGGTACCAAAGGTTGCAGGTTCGATTCCTGTGCGGGGTACCACTATACTAGACAATACCCTGGTCGATGCTAGGGTATTTTTGCTTGAATTGCTCAGTTGTTGGCAATGCCAACTTGCCATTCGTCATATCGTTAATTGTACCTTGAAAATGATCATACGCCTCGTGTATCGATAGACTGGGGGTGATCATCTGCGGTAATTTATGAATAAAGTCCATTGCCCATTCTATTGCTCGCATACAGATGCCTTGCTCACCTTCACCAAAACTCATCAGCGTTTCTCCGCCCAGAGACCATATCAACTCATCATGAAATACTTTCGCTGGTTGATACTCAATTTCTGCTTCGGTAACGGTCGTGAGGCGCTCTATCGTGGCATCAAACTCGCGCCGCGATTGTCGTTGCTGTTCTTCCCGCTCTAGTCGGTCATGTGTCTCTTTCACACCATCGAACAGCTGCAAGAAACAGTCCGCCAAATATTCATCAGTATGACTCTCACGCGCGTCCAATTGACCATCGTTAGTTTTTATGCCCATGCTAGTACGAACTTCCAGTGCGGCTCGCTCACGCTGTATTGCGTCATACTCTTGTTGGCACTCTTGGCACTTCTTGGCAAACATAAGGGCGTCCGAGTTATATCGCGGATCTCTAAATATAAACCGAATAATATTATTGATAGTTATTATCTGTGCATCAAATCTAAAGTTAGGGTCGACTCTGCTCGTCTCCCAAAACCACTGCAGACTAGATACCACCGGTGACGGCTTGCTCGCTCGCGCCTTGTCAATAAGGTCGAGGTTAATGGTAATGTTGTCGGGGCGTTCATGTATTACCCGACTAAGTTGTTCTACCTGCCCCTCAAGCCATTTTCTTTCAGTCAGTCGAAAACCAATCGACCCAGCCGCACCACCCACAACAGTCCCAGCTGTCGTCAGAAATGGCTCGCCAGAACCTAGCCATGACATACCTCCACCAGCGACAAAGCTGCCAAATCCGAGAGCACCCATATCCCGTAGTGTTAGCCTAGTATGTTGATCTTCCCGAGCTATATCTTCAAGTTGCTCGACAATATTCACGAGCATAGGATCTTGGCATATGGTAACAAAGCCCTGGCTGGAGATGCGGCCGTTATATTCAACCCTCTCAGACCCGGGGAGATCAAGAAAACACCCCCCTACAATTACCCCGTCCGCGATAACAAAACAGGAATCCTGCACCTCTCTTGAAAGCTTCGGGTCAACCAATTCTCCATCCTCTAGCACCTTAATAGGTGTTAATATCTCCACACCCCCTCGCGGTATGGCACGACGTGTCCGCTCGGTCAGTTGCCCACTTTCATCAATAAAACCACTCTCTACAAGCCCCTCGATTGAATGAGGTGACTGCTTTTTAATCTCATTTCCACGACCGGGAAACTCCATACTACTCTTAGCCACATATCTATTATACAATAATACAAATATACTTGCAACCCTACTGTTCAAGCGACATCGGCGGCACGCCCGGGCCTAGGGACACCATACTACTGCCATCGGCCGCCTCGCCAACCACCGCTCGTATCTGCTCCGCCGTGATAATCGTCGTTGAGCCCGGCGCGACGGTGCCAGCGAGTAGCTGCTTGGCGACGGTATTCTCGACGGCTCGCTGCACCACGCGGCGCATCGGACGAGCACCGAGGCGCGGGTCGTAGCCAGCGTCAACCAATAATTTTTTACCCGCCTCTTCGACAGCGACTTGGATTTTTTGTGGCGCCAACGTCCGATTGATACCAGTCAAAATGAGATCAACGACCTGCAGCAGCTCTTCTTTGCCCAAGGGACGAAATAGTACGATTTCATCAAAGCGGTTCAAGAATTCCGGACGAAACAGATTGGCACTGATCAGCTCATTGATAAATGTTTGCTCAAACTGCTCCAGTTGATAGCCGCGCTCGATGTATTCACGGATCCGCTCAGCCCCGGCGTTCGACGTGGCGATAACTAAGCAATCACGAAAACTAATATCGCGGTTTTTCTCGTCGCGTAAAATTCCCTCATCCAGTAACTGCAAAAGCGTCGTGAGCACCTGCGGATGGGCCTTTTCAATTTCGTCGAGCAACACCACCGAGAATGGTCGCTTCTGTACCTGGGCGGTCAGACTCATCGGATCATTCGCCCCATCAGCGATCAGCCGCGCCACGTCCTCGGCCCGCACAAATTCGTTGAGATCCAGCCGGATGAGATTGCCCTCGCCACCAAAATAGATATCCGCCAGCGCCTTGGACAGCTCAGTTTTACCGACACCAGTTGGGCCAAGGAACAGAAACGTACCAATCGGCCGATCGGGGTTGCGCACACCGGCCCGTGCTCGCCGAATGGCATCAGAGATGACGCTAACGGCACGCGTTTGATTGATCATCCGTTGATGGATCAAGTCTTCGAGGTTCAAGAGTTTTTCCCGTTCGTCATTAGTCGAGGCGGTCGCGATCTTGATGCCCATGGTTTTTTCGACCGCATCATCGACCGACTGAGCTGTCACCAGACCGGACGACGCATAATGAGCTGCTGCCTCCAGCACCTTGAGCGCCCGACCCGGCATCGCTACGTCTTGGACGTACCGCTCGCCGACGCGGTAGGCTTCAGCGATGGCTTGATACATGTATGTCACTTTGTGGCGATGTTCGAGACCAAGCAGCTGATCACGCATAATGCGCACCGTCTCCTCGGGTGACGACGGCTCGATAACAATGGTATTGAGCGCCGTCGCCAGCTGGGCATTGCGCTGAGAAATCTGCAAGTAGCGCTGACTATCCATGGTGAGGATAATCCGCAGCCGACCCGCCTCCAAAATTGGCAGTAGCAAATTACTCAGATCAACTGAACCAACGCCCTCCTCGAAAAACAGCTGAGCATTATCGAGACACAAAATGACATTCTTTGATAAAAATGCTTCGTTGAGAATTTGCGTCACCAATGCTTCCAGTTCGCCCCGACCAGCCGCCGCCGAAATCAGCGACGAGGCATCGAGTAAGAAAATCTGCCGATAGAGCAGCGATGACGGTACGGTTTTATGTCCGTCAATGAGCATCTCGGCGAACGCCGCCACGACCGTACTTTTGCCAGCCCCATTGAGCCCGACCAGCGCCGCATTTTGTCGGCCGTTCGAGCCAAAAATTGTCATCAGTTGATCCAGCGCCGCCTGATGAGCATCCAGCTGCGCGATCATTGTACCGCCCGATACTTGGAGGCTAAGGTTCTGGGCGAACCGGCTCAAAAGCGGCGTATAGCCAAATGACCAGTCGCGGGCGATACCGCCGGTGTGAAGCGGCTTTTGCTTGAACTGCTCGATCAACGACTTGAGGCGCTCATACCACATAATGCCACCCAGCACATCACGAAAATCAATTTTTAGATTCGCCAGCAAGGCGTCATGATTCGGAAATTGCTCAACAATTGCTGCTGCCAGCACCGCACCTGTTACCTTCGGGCTATTGGTGTCACGCCAAATCCGCAGCGCCGATTGCCACACGGCCGGCGTATTATTTGGATCATCCGAAGCAATATTCGCCAAAAAGTTCGGCGTAAGGCCCAACCGCACTCCGAGGAATTGCCCGGCCCGCGACTGACCAACCGCCAGGGCAATTTCTTTCGGTGACGGCCGCTGGCTCAGGCGGCCCAGCACATCTGCCGCCATCACATCATCAATCGTCTCCGCCCGCGCACTCACCGCCATCGTCTTGAGATCACCCTGCCACCACACACTGAGCATCGCCAACGGCCCCACCAGGCCAATCATCAACCAGCCAATCGGCCCGTGCTTGATCAATAGCCAAACACCGCCCAGACCCAATGCAGCAGCGACGAGTACCACTAGCACATGCCAAACTGTACCAAACCGCGCCGTGAACCGCGCCTTTTGTGCCCGCAAGCTGTGATAGCGAAACTCCGGCCGTACCTCGTTCATGCCAACACCCTCATCTGCCACAAGATAATTCCTATCACCGGCGTTACAGGTAACAGCGCCCACACCACGATGCTGCCGACCGCCCACACCGCCCGCAGACTGATGACCACCAGCCCCGTAAACAGCACCAAAAGCCGCACCACCGCACCAACTGCCCGCGAGAACAGCCGGTCAAAAAAAGCCTGCATCTTGACAGCAAGCGGCGCCTGAGCACGAACTTGCCCCGCGGAAATTTGGCGAAATGGATCAAACAATGTCCGCACCAACAAACCAATTGAGAAGAAATCGGCCGTCCGCAGCACACCAAGACCAACGCGCTGCATATGCCGCCGCCAGCCTGCGCCATACCACCACTGGAAAATACCCACCAAAAACATAGTTCTATTGTAGCACACTGCTTGGGCGCGGTATAATACGAAATATGTCACGACAGATTCTCAGTACACTCATCGGCAAAACCGTCAAACAAGCTGCTCGACTGCGCGGCGGCGGCTCGGCGCTCCCGGGGTTAGTTATCGAAAAGATCGATCCGGGCTTTATCGCTCGCACTCTGGCGCAAGTACCGCACGGTGTGGTGGTTATCAGCGGCACGAATGGCAAGACCACTACCACTAAAATCGTCGTTGAGCTGCTCGAGGCGGCCGGCCTCAAGGTTTTTACCAATCGCACGGGCAGTAATTTCTCGCGCGGCGTGGCGGCAGCGCTGCTCGGCGAGGTGGACATGCGCGGGCGACTGGACGCCGACATCGCGGTGCTGGAGCTTGACGAGGCCTGGGCAGTCAAGTTTGTCCAATTAGTACCACCGCGCTACAGCCTGCTACTCAACGTCATGCGCGATCAGCTGGATCGGTTTGGCGAGATCGACACGGCGGCTGGTTTCCTAGCAAAAATTGCCCAGGCAACCACTGATACCGTGGTGCTTAACCGCGACGACCCGCGCATCTATCGCCTGCACCAACAGACGGCGGCCAACGTAGCGTTTTTTGGCACGACCGACCAGCTACTGGAGCTGATGCCAACTGATGATGCGCTCAAGACCGGCCAGGCTCAGGCAAATGACACGGCCCCAGCCGACGTGCTGCTCGCTGACATTGATAAGCAAACGGCAACCTTTCAGATTGATGGGGCCAAGCACGCGGTGCCGATGCGACTGAATGGCGTGTATAACTTGCTCAATGCAGCGGCGGCGCTGAGTTTGGTCCGGCAAATTACAGGAGAGAAAGCCGAGCTGACGACGTTACTGGGCGCCCTGTCAGACGTAGCGCCGGCATTTGGTCGAGGCGAGACTATCGTGATTGACGGCACGCCGATTGAGCTGATTCTCGTGAAAAATCCGAGCGGCTTTCGGCTCAGCCTGCTGTCATTTGCCGACGGGACGGCGGATACGATGATTGCCATCAACGACAACTACGCCGACGGACGCGACGTTAGCTGGCTGTGGGACGTGGATGTTTCACGCCTCGAGCAGGTGGCGGTGGTCAGCGGCGTACGCGCCCATGACATGGCACTGCGGCTAGGGTATGATGATATTACGCCAGAAATAATCGAGCCAGATTTAGCGGCGGCGTTGGAGAAATTACTAGCCCATCATCCACGCCAGCCAAAACACATTTACTGCACTTACACAGCGATGATGCGACTGCGCAAATTATTATCAATCAAAACCGATGTGGAGGCCATCCGATGACGATCACAATTATTCAATTGTATCCGCGCGATATGAACCTATATGGCGACTGGGGCAATACACTGGCGCTGAAAAAGCGGCTGGAATGGCGCGGCTTTACGGTACGCATCATTGATCATAATCCGGGCGATACGACTGACTTTGCGGCGGGAGATATTTTCATCGGCGGTGGTGGTCAGGATGCCGGGCAAGAACTTATCCAGGACAATTTGCTGGCGCGAGCGGATGAGCTACGGCAACTAGCAGAGAGCGGTGTGCCGATGTTGATGATCTGTGGTATGTATCAATTATTTGGCCGAGCGTTCACCACACATGATGGACGCGTAATTCGCGGTGCGGGGATTTTACCACTAGAGACATACGCCAAGGCAGAACGCCTGATCGGTAACATCACACTCGAGAGCGAGGAGTTTGGGCAGATCGTTGGTTATGAAAATCATAGCGGCCAGACGCTGCTCGATGAAGGGATGTCACCACTGGGGCGCGTGGTGCGGGGCGCTGGTAATGATGAGACTGGCCAAATCGAAGGCGCGAGGCTGCACAATATCGTGGCGACGTACCTACACGGGCCAATCTTGCCAAAGAATCCACGGCTTGCCGATTTTTTGATCACCGCAGCACTCACGCGAAAAGGCTATACCGATAAACTCAGCGCACTGCCCATCGACCGCACCGCAGAACACGCGCAGCGAGTGGCAATGGAACGAGGACGATAAATCTCAGTGCAATCTAGCGGTCGCTAATGGAGACGATGAGGTTAAAATGATCAACCTCAAAACCTTTAGGATCATCAATGAGTGCCATAACAGCTTCTCCTTCAAAAAAGCTGTGGGGAGGCTTGGTCATTACGCCTATAAGATCTGACCAACACATGCTTCCACCGTTAGTCTGTAATATTTCTCGAATAGTCACTTGGCGCTCTCTGTGTTCACATACGGTATTTTTGCCCCCAACTGCAACTTGCCTAAAACTTTCTCTGCCGCCTCACGGCTCAGCCGCTGACCCTGCTCTTCTTCAGGAATGCCCAATTCAGTGAGTTCAGTGCGTGATTCATCCGTCGGGACAAACCGCTTAAAATTGGGGTTTTTAGAAATCTGCTCACGACCTCCATTCATTCTTACACTCCTTCCATTATAGTCACTATTTGATTATATCAGAGGCTGGTTAATAGCGTAAAATTACAGGAACGGGCGTGTATCATAGCCACGACAGACTGAAAACACCCCCGGAGCGGAACTCCGAGGGCGCGTGTTCGAACAAGATGAGTGTTGTGGTCGGGGTGAAAGGACTCGAACCTTCGACCTCACGGTCCCAAACCGCGCGCGC
>CAMURE010000015.1 GCA_947097375.1 uncultured Candidatus Saccharibacteria bacterium | reverse complement strand
AATGGTACGAGCAAGCTGCAGCTGGCGGGCATTTGGCGCAAGGACTGGACTGAGCCAGTGGTCGTGCGGCGACAGACTGAGGCGGAGGCTTCGACGCCGTTGATGATTAAGTTTTCGCGCTATGACAATAAAGACGTGCTGGTGGTTGGCGTTGGCTCGGCGGTGACGCTACACATGGGTGCGGCGCTAGACGGGTCGAGTTCGTCGGCATCAAAGCTACTCAGCCGCGTCAAGTCGATCGCTGCCGGCGAGCAATTAGCTGAACTTGACCTGAGCGGTACCGGACGGTTTGTCTTGATGCGAACGGGGGCTGGCTTTATGAGTTATGATATTGAGCGGCAGTCGATGTCGCACGATACGGCGCTGCCGACAGGGACAAGCCTCGATTGGCTGGATGATTATCACGTGTGGAGTGTTGAGGGCGGCAAGGTGGTAATGCGCGAGTTTGACGGTGCTAATCAATCGACGATGCTGGAGGCGAGCGAGGGGTTCGATGCATCACTGTCGCACGATGGTGACTGGCTGTATGCTTTTCGCCGAGCTGATAACGGCACGGTGACGATGTCGCGACTGCGAATGACGATCAAGCGCTAAGTGCTAATTTGAATCTTATTGTGCTCTATTCCTTGGCGCCAAATAATCGCTCCAGTAGCGTTGGCGATGGCTTGCCCGGGATAGCAGCGGACTGTGTTGTGACTGGCTCGGCTGACTTAGTAGCGCCCGATGGATCGGGGCTAATCTGTTCGGCAAAGACCAGGAGGCGCTTTTCGGCGGTGCCGAGCGGTACGCAGCTGATCAGGGTGAGCATTGGCTTGTCGGTCTGGATTTGGACACGGCTAACCTCGTTTGGCATGACAACTTCTTTTTTGGTGACGGCGTAGGTGTAGCGCTTGCCTTGATAGTGCATGTACATGATATCGTCTTTGACGAGCTTTTCGTTCTGGGCAAAGACAAACTTATAATCACCGGCGGCGAAAGCATCGTTAGAAGAGTGCGCCGAGAACACCGCATTACCAACCTGGCCAGGCACGGCGTTAGCGCCAGCGATCGCGAAGTGAGCAGCGCCCTTCTCCATTGCCTTCATTTGAGCATTGTGGTCAGCGGCGTTGACACCATAAATAATTGGCACATCAACGTTGAGCTTAGGAATGATTAGTCGTGGGTCGGGGCCGACGGCAGCGTCGCTTGATGGGTTGACGATAATATTTTGTGGATCAATGTTACCTGGGGTGGTGTATGCAGCGGCGATACCAAACAAGACGCGGTTGTACTGTAAAAAGACGAATGCTAGCAGTACCAGCACACCTGCCAGTGCTGGAACGAAATGGCGCGACTTGGTAACTTTTTTAGCCTTGTCGCGGACGGTCTGCTGGATCTGAGCACGGAGGCGCTTGATGGGGTTTTGGGCGGATAGCGTATCGGTGGTGGCCGGCGTCGTACCGGTGTTGGTATTGCGAGCGGACTGGACGAGCCGGTTAAATTCCTGCTGTTTTTGGTCAAGGTGCGAGGCATAGTAGCGCTCGTAGTACATCTGGTAATATTTTTGCCATGAAGTGTGGTACTGCTTCCACTGGTCGGCGGTGATCTGTGGCTGGTGAGCGGGAGACTTTGCCTGGCCAGTCGGCTGCTCCTGTGTGTTTGGTAGCATGGCAGCGGGTTTGTCTGTTGACCCGCCTGCTGGTCGAGGCTGAAGTGGCTGTTCAGCGGTTGGCTGGGTGGGAGTTGGCGTTGCGGCTGGTTGGGCCGGCTGTGTAGTCGGTGGCGCGGTGTTCAGGGCATGCGGATTCGTCGTGCGCGGTGGCGGCGTGACAGTGGTACGTTCGGTCGGTTCTGGATGTGGCTGCTCCGTGGGCCGTGGCTGGACCACCGGCGTGGTGTGTGGCGTTGATTCGGCGCTACGACCGCCGTAAATAGCATTAATTTGATCACGAATAACATTGGCGGCAGCAGCCTGCGAGCCGGAATAATCACGTGGTGGCGGCGTCAGTGGACGAGGTTGACTCGAGATTGGCGTTCCCACTCGCCTGCCAAACTGATCGTCATGTGGATTCATCACCCCTTATTATACGGGAAAACGCCGGAAAGATAAAGCGCTCGGGCTCTTGCTGATGTGGTGGCGGCCGTGGTATAATTACCCTCGGATGACTTGGGGCGTTCTCTTGTGCCGCGGTGGCGGAATTGGTAGACGCGCTAGACTCAAAATCTGGTGAGCAATCGCTCGTGCCGGTTCAAGTCCGGCCCGCGGTACCAGAGGTCGCCTCAATTTCCTTAGGCTCTCACCTCCCGTTTTTGTAGCGGGAATTTTATTGGCAGCAATGTTTATAAAAGACAGTGTTAACGACGGCGGTGCCTGCCGTGCCCTCGCTTGCCTCTCGGCTTTCGCGGTGGAAATATATATTCGGCAATAGGCAGGGTGAGAGGACGATACTCATCGCCAAAGGTAAACGTAATAAGGGATTGTTTATCAGATTTTTTTCCTAAAATATTGTTCTGGGTGATGCCGCCGATAGTGACGGTTGGCTCTGGGGGTAACATACTCTCTACCCATCGAGCTACTCGTTTCCTTTTAACGTTATTTGACATCATCGCAATGGTGACGTGTGGCACAAGGGGTTTGACATCAGGGTGAGGTTGAGCTCCGGCTGCGGCAAATGCTTTATTGATGCGCTCCTGCTCCTCTCGGAGTATATCAGAGTCTTCGAGCATCAGTGCGAGCTGTAGTCCCCGTTCTCCGATAGCACGGACATCAGTCACGCTAAGCGTAAGTTCCTCGCGTGACTGCTCTGGTAGGTTAACCCGTACAGAACCATGTTCAGATGAGAGCAGCCCTTCTGGATATTGTTGTGCACCTAGGATGGTGAGATGAAGCACCTCGGGCCACGTTGGCAGTATGAGTCTGTTGCTTGATTCGGGAAAGCGATTCTGTATTGCTTTGGTAAAGTCTGGATGTGACAGAGGAGCCTCGAGGACGGGATGATATACTAAGCGATTTTTGGCCATAACTATTTTTATTATACATTTTATTTATAATTTGTCAAGAGGTCGCAACACTGGTACTGATGGCGGCCAATGGTGCCTCCAGCGACCACAAGAGGTAGCTGGCGGCGCGCGCAGCGGTTTGCCCGCGCCACAGCTGCATCGGCTCGGTCCAGGCTTGAGTGATGACTTCCCCGCCCCGTGCGATGACCAATTGATCGGCATGAAAAACTGCTAATGTGACCGGATAGGTGATGGTGAATTTGTGCAGCGCCTCGACTAACTGCGCCAGCTGCATGCTGAATGTCAGGATTTTTGGGTAGTAGACGCTGCGAAAGAGCTTTTGCACTTGGGCAAATGAGGCGACAAAGACGACGTGGGGATTATCAAGGATGGCGGGAAAGCTGTTTTGCACGAGGTCGATGGCGTCGCGGCTCAGCACGACTGGCCGGTGGTACTGGCGCACAAATTGCTCGTACAGCGCGGCCGTTTCGCTATTTTTGCCAGCGTCACCGATTAGCAGCATGACGTTAGCCCACTCGCCGAGGGTGGCTAATTCGCCTGCTGCCGCGCCGCTGAGGCCGCCGGACGGATTGGTCGGCGCAAACAGGACGTCGGTCATCGCTGCTGGCACGGTGCGGCGCAGCGTGTCGGGTAGCAAGACTCGTACTTCGCCCGCCCCGGTGTCACGTGCCGCCTGGTAGCTAGTCGCCACCGCCGCAAAGCCGAGCTTGTTACCGCCAACAATCCCCAGCCGCCCGGCCTGGTCGCGGCGCTCTGGCCGATTCCATTCAACGTCGGGAAACAGTGGCTTAGATTTTTCCTGCTTGCGCCAAAAGGTATCCACGTTCGCCTTTCTCAAGTTCAAACACCACGCTTTTACGCTCCAGGACAATTGGCCAGCCGTTGGTTTTGGCAATTTCGAGCAGCTTTTCCGTGGGATTAAAGACGACGGGACGCTCAACCATCGCTAGGAGGTGCCGATCGCCCTCGCTGTCGCCAAACGCATAACTGCCAGCGAGCGTTAGCCTGTGCTTATCGATGATTCTTTGGAGGATCTTGTCTTTATTGGTATACGTTTTGGCGGTAATTGTACCGGTAAAGGTATCGCCCCGCCGCTCATACACCTGAGCCGCCCAGGCATCAAAGCCATACTTTTTAGCAAATGGCTCGACTAACTCTTGCTGCGAGCCAGAGATAGCGATCAGGAAGTAGCCCGCCTGCTTTAGCTCGCGCAGGCGATGCCGCGTGTAGGTGTAAACATGGTCAAGCTCTTTCGTGACGATGCTACTTGCCACTTCGTCAAACACTGCGGTCGGGATGTCAGCAAGCGAACGAGAGATGGCATCGACCAAACTCAGTTCGTACTCGTCGTAGGCATCTTTTGACTCTCGCCGTTTCCAGCTGAGTAATTTCTGCTGAATGATCGACGTGTGGATCTCGGGGATGGCGCCGGCACCAATCAGTCCGAGCACCAACTGCCGATACAGCCCGCCACGAATGAGCGTACCATCGATATCAAAAACTGCGAATTTCTGCTGCTCCATCGCTTGATTATCTCGTATTTTTAGCTTTCTCGCAATAGCTTACTGCATCATGAGGCAGACGACTTGGCAACTGATGCATTGTCGCGTAATTTAACCATGTTTTGGTATACTTCGTCGAAGGTTAGCCCTGATTCGTGGATGAGGCTGGCCAGGTCTTTGCCGACGTAGCGGAAGTGCCAGGCTTCGCTCGCGATACCGGTTATTTTTTCCTTGCCCTTCGGATAGCGCAGAATAAAACCGTATTCGTGGGCGTGAGCAGCTAGCCAGCTGGCGGTTTTTGGATCAAGTGCGCAGTCGCTGAAGCGAGCCTTGCATTTCTCGGAAAAGCTGGTCACATCAACCGCTAGGCCCAGTTGATGCTCACTGTGGCCGGGCTTGGCGACGTATTCGTCGGTGTGGGCGGCGCCGTTTTTGGCGGTGGTCTCAGTGCGGACTTTGGCCTGGGCGGTGCCGGAGCGGTATGCGCTGGAGACGAGGATCGGCAGCTTGGCTTTGGTTGCAGCCTGACGCAGTTGCTCCAGTGGCTCTTTAACCATCGGTTGCACGCGCTTATCCTCTATCCAAGTTGGTGCACCATCAATAATATCAGTCAGCGGCGGTTCAAAGGCTGGGTCGATGCCCTGCTTGCCTGATACATAAGACCAGATTTTCCCGGTCTGCAAATATTTCCATGATGGAAAGGTTAAGTCACGACTAGTTTGATCAAGGCGGATGGTGACTGGCTGAAAATTATACAGCGGCGAATGAGCGATCGACTCCGATGTCTGGTTGACGAGCTGCGTGCCACCATTGATCATTAGTAATGTCAGTGTCGTCCAGGCCGCTAAAACCATGGCCATGACTGCGCGCCCCACCCCGTGCTTCATTTATTGTGTCCCTCGCTGTTTGAGTTTGGTCATTGCCTTTTCAATATACGACCAAGCCTCCTCCATCGTCAAGCCCGACTGATATAGGGCACCCGCTAATTCCCGCCCGACGTAGCGAAAATGCCATGGCTCGTACTGATAGCCGGTAATCGATTCCTTACCCTTCGGGTAGCGCAGAATAAAACCGTATTCATGGGCGTGGGCGGCCAGCCATTTGCCGGCGGCGGTTCGTTCGAAACAATCATCCACCCAGCAGGTTTGATCGGCGCCAGCAAAGTCGACGGCTAGGCCTGATTGGTGTTCGCTGTGGCCGGGGCGCGAGCTAAAGCGGCTGGCCTCGGCCTCGCCGTGTCGGCGGGCGTAGCTGGCAAAGAGTGAGGCTTGGGTGGCGTAGCTGCGGTAGCCTGAGCCGACGCGGAGGGTGACGCCAGCGGCCCGGGCAGCAGCGACTAATTTCTCGAGATCAGGCATAAGGACGGCACGGAGTGAACGTTCTTCGTGGCCGCGGCCGGGTAGTGTCGGTACGCTGACGAGGCGGAGGTCGTTTGGTTGGTAGCGAGGGTTGGTAAAGCCCCGAGATTTATTGACGATTCTCCAGAGGTCAGCATCATCAGTATCATTGATAATGCGTGCAGAAATTGGCGCAGCGTTTGGCAGAGCGATTGTTGGTGCGGTTGGTGATGGGTTTTTTTGGCTGTCAGGAGTTTTCCCTTCTAGCGTGGCGTTGGACTGTCTTTCCTGAATGGATTGATACGGGGCGCTATTTGACTGATTGAAATGGTGGAGAATGCAATAGGTCACTGTGCCACTTCCGACGACGACCAGTGCCACACCGAGGTAAATCACTGCCCTATGTTTTTGTAAGCGGTTGATTTTCATACCTCAACCTCAATGCTTACCGGGCAGTGGTCGCTGCCCATTTGTTCGGCGTGAATCTCAGGATTTTTGACACGCTTAGCGATTTCGCGCGACGCCAGCCAATAGTCGATTCGCCAGCCGACATTGCGCGCCCGGGCGTTGGCCCAGTGCGTCCACCAGGTGTAAGCCTCGGTCTTTTCAGGAAAAGCCGCCCGGAACGTGTCGATAAATCCAGCGTCCAGATAATTCTGAAAGCCTTCTCGCTCCTCGTCAGTGAAGCCGTGCTTGCCGACATTAGGCTTTGGATTTGCCAGGTCAATTTCTTGATGCGCCACGTTCATATCGCCGCAGTATAGTACTGGCTTGACTAGCTCCAATTCCTCCAGATAGGCCAGCACTGCTGGATCCCATTGCTCATGGCGCAAGTTCAGTCGGCTCAAATCCCCTTTCGAATTTGGCGTGTAGCAGGTCACCACCCAAAAATCGTCGAACTCGGCAGTGATGATGCGCCCTTCATCCGCCGGATTGCCATACTGATCGCCGGTCAAATTGAACCGCTCAATGATGTGTGGCGGCAGCCCGTCACGCCAGTGCAGCGGCCGGATTTTCGACAAAATCGCCGTGCCGGAATAGCCCTTTTTGGCGGCTGAATAGAAATGTTCGTGATAGTCTGGTAAGTCAATTTCTACCTGGTCGCGGGCGGCCTTGGTTTCTTGCAGGCATAAGATATCCGGATCGTAGGTTTGCAGGAAGCTGGCAAACTCACCCTTATTGATGACGGCGCGGATGCCATTGACGTTCCAGGAAAATAAGCGCATAAACCTATTATACCGTACGTGCTATCAAGTCGCGGTAAATTGTTAGATATTGGCTGGTCATATGTTCCGGGCTAAGCTCAGATGCTAGGCGGGATGAAGCGCGGGCCATCTGACGGCGCCGTGTATCGTCGGCCATCTGACGCATCGCCGCTGCCAGCTGCTCAACTGACGGGTCGCGGGCTAGGATGCTGTTATCCTTCGTCGTGCCGACGGTCAGTCGCGGGTCACAGTAAATGATCGGCAGTCCCGCAGTCACCGCTTCACCGATGGTCATGGCCTGGGTATCAAAGCCGTGCGAGGCGAGGACGAAGACGTCGGCGTTGACGAACGCCTCGGCCATCTGCTTGACGCACGAGACATGTCCGTGAAAGATAATGCCCTGGTGTTTTTCGGCGAGCAGTCGGAGCTTGAGCTGCTTGCCGTCACCGATGATGTGTAGCTCGGCGTTTGGCAGGTCGGCTTGAACAAAGGCGCGGATGATGGCGTCAACGCGCTTTTCAGGCGCCAGGCGGCAGACGCTCAAAAAGCGGATGGTGCGGTCGGTGCGGCGGCGCTTAGCATGGGCGATGGCGTGGCTGAGCTTGGGGTTAACACCAGTCGGTACGATGTGTGAGCGCTCGTCCAGCCACGATGCGCAGTCGCTGATTCGCTGGGTCATAAAGTCAGCCGGTGCGGTAAAGGCATCGACGCGCGAGGCAACGGTCGCCATGGTGTGCCAGTCAAATCGGGCCAAGATCCCCGGTGCGTCGGGGCTTTTCGGTGCAAAGAATACTGGCTGGTCGAGCCGTTTATCGGCGATCATCGAAATCATTGGATTGATCAAAAACAGGTAGGCCATCGACCCCCAAAACGCACCGAATGGCTGCGAGGTGTGGGTGCCGGCGAGATTGGCGTGAAAGGTGTGAATGTGAGGGATACCCTGCTCTTTGGCGATGCGCGCCGCCAACATCAGGCCGCCCCGCTCTGTCTGGCTGTGGATGATGTCAAAGCGGTGCTGGCGGCAGATACGCCGTGCACTGCGCCGGCCGCATTTGAGGACGCACATGTGCGAGGGCGTACCGGGGATGTAGAATGAGGGCACAGCGATGGTTGTGCAGCCAGTTGGTCGCTCCAAAAAATGTCGCGGCGCGAGCAGGGTCACCTCGTGCCCCAAGCTAACCAGTTCGCTAATTTGCGTCTGGATTGACCGTCCGATGCCGCCAGATGCCGGATAAAAATCGTCAGTCACCAATGCGATCCGCAGTCGCTGCTGTCTCCTCATAACTTATCCTATTATACCATTTCGTGATATAATGACAGAATTGTATGCGTGTAGGTTTATTTACCGATACCTATCGGCCGTCGATTAACGGCATCGTTTTTGTGGTCGAATCGCTCAAGCGCGAGCTCGAGGCGCTGGGTCACGAAGTCTATGTGTTTTGCCCCGCCAAGTCGATGAATCCCGCCAAGCAGGCCGAGCTGCTCAACGAAGATCCGGATTCACATATCATCCGCTTCCCGTCGATCAAGGGTGCGTTTTTTGATGATTACGATACGTCGGTGTTCTTCCCGCCGGCGGTGCAGCGCCGCATCAAAGAGCTGGAGCTGGACATCGTGCACATCTTTACGCCGTCGCAAATCGGGCTGGTTGGCGTCAGCGCAGCGCACAAGCAGCAGATCCCTTTGGTCATCCAGCACTGCACCGACATGTATGAATTTGCCGAGCACTATCCGGCGGTACTGCCGGGGATTTTGACGCTGGCTGGCGTGGTGCTACCTCTGTCGATTAAACTGAGGGGTCGTGATTTATTTGAACTGGTCAAGCTATATCGGCCGCGTGGTATCACCAAATGGAACCGGGCCATCATCGAGTGCGTCATCACTATTCTCTACAGCAAAGCCGACGCCGTCATCGCCCTCAGTCGCAAAAGCGTGGCTCAGCTCAGTGGTTGGCAGGACGACGATCATCTGTATGATTTGACATTACTGCCAAATGGTGTCAATGCTCTGCCGCGACCATTGGCGACCCAACTCAAGGCCTTTCGGGCGCAGTGGGGTCTCCGGGCGTCTGATGAAGTATTTGGCTTCATCGGGCGGCTGGGCGAAGAGAAAAACTTACCGATTTTGATCAAAGCCTTTGACAAGTACGTCGCCAAGGCTCGCCCCAAATCCAAATTGCTGTTCGTTGGCGATTTCGAGTACCGCAAAAAACTTGAGGAGATGGCGGCCGAGACTAAGTACGCTGATCGGATCATCTTTACCGGTGCCCTGCCGCGCGAGGAATTAGGTGTAGCGTATCAGGCGCTGGATGTGTTTTGCTTCCCGTCGCTCAAGGATACGCAGGGTTGGGTACTACACGAAGCGGCGCATGCCCGCAAGCCAATTATCATCATTGACACGCAAGTATCCGAAGTAGTGCGTGATGGCGTAAATGGTATATTCGTGAAAAATCGACCCAAGAGTATGGCGGATGCCATTATCACACTGCTCCGTTCGCCGGCCCGCCGAGCAAGGTTTGGCGCCGAGAGCAAAAAATTAGCGGCCACGTTCACCGAGCGCCGCCAGGTTCGCAAATTAGAGAAATTATACCGTCGGGTTATCGCCCAGAAAGCTGCCGCCGCGTCTCGCGATCTTGATCGCGCCGCTTGATGGTTTCGCGTTTGTCGTAGGTTTTTTTGCCTTTGGCCAGAGCGATGACTACTTTAATGAATTTGCCGTTGGTTAATAATTTGGTCGGCACGATGGTCATGCCCTGCTTTTTTGCCTCAGAAAAGCGCGTTAATTGGCGTTTGCTGACTAATAATTTTCGCACCGAGGTGTCAATGCTGCGAGTATTTGCCTGGCCGCGAACGTTCAGCCGCAGTGAAAAACTAGCATTATTCAGCCACAATTCACCGCCGCGCAGACTAACGAATGCACCTTTGAGCTGGACATGCCCTTCCCTGGCAGCGCGCACTTCCATGCCCGTCAGCACCAGCCCGGCCACAACCTCCTCGCCCAATTCATAGTCAAATCGCGCTCGGCGATTCACGACGGCTTGAGTGGATGGTTTTTTGGTCTTGGTGGGCTTGGTCACGTGAATTATTATAACACGTGAGCTGGGGCTTCAATGAGGTCCCAGTCTGTGTATGGCTCAATAGGGCCATTCTCAGAATCGTTATGCGACTTTTTTGATAATTCGTCCAACGTGTGCTGAATGCGACCCTTGCAATCAAGCAGTAAGTTGGTTAGGTCGTGAAGTTGCTCACGACGCTCCTCGTCAGTGCTAATGCTAGATAGAATTTCTCTCATTTGCATGTCAACGAGATTATATAATTGATCTTGGGGTTTCTCGCTATGCTCATAGTTACGGAGTGCATCGTATGCATTATCTGAGCCAACTCTATCGCTAGCAAATTCCTGTCCAGCCTCTTTGGCAATGCCTCGTGCGATAATTCTTTGCTCAGTCCAGCTTACTACTTCTGTGAGAATACCAAGGTTAAACAGGGTCGTTTTGGCCGTCTCAATAGATTGTGCATTATCCGTGGAGTAAGCGTTAATATCTACGTCCTGACAAAGGTCAAAGATGCTGGTGTACTTAGGATCTTCATGGTCGGGGGTTGCCTCCTCTTCAGGGGGGGTAATCGTAGTGTGTGATGCTTGTGGTGTCGTCTCTCTATTCATAGTTTCATACTATAACATTGATTATGTATAAATGCAAGTAGTATGAGGAATTTTAGTGATCATCAACCGTTAGAGGTGGTTCGCCTGTCAGGGCGCTGACTCGCACGGCGGCTGCCATTCCTAGTTGTTTGATATCATTCGACCACTGATCTTTCCAGTGCCGACTCTTTCTCTTGGTCCTGTCTTTGGCCTTATGTATATCAACAATCAGTTGCAGTATCGTGTTGTTGAGCGTACCTTCAATTAGCTCGCCATCATCATCACGATCGCAAACGAAGCCCTCGATCGCCTCGTTCATCTTTTCGGTAATTTCATCCGTTGGGGTGCGGTGTCTGGCGTACAGGATGAGAGCTGTCATGCGCTTTAGATTATTTATCGTAACTTCTCGGGATTCATGTATTCCTGGATTATTTAGTACGGCATTGGCCTCAGTAAAGATATCATCGAGGCGCGACTCATATCCTTTCATAATGGTTTCTATCGTTTCCGGTGTTTTCGCTGTGCTTGTTGGCAGTTTGTCGTGTATACCCATAATGATAGTATATCATATATCTGCGTTTGTGCCAGGTGCGACTCTATCAATTCAAGAACGGTCCGTCATCGGTCATAAGGGGGATATGCTACAATATCCCAAGCATGATAGCCGATATTCATATCACCGAGAAGAGTTTTGGCGACAAGACGTTGATGCGCGACGTCAAGTTTAGTGTGGATGATGGCGAGAAGGTTGGCGTGGTTGGTCGCAATGGCGTCGGCAAGTCGACGTTGTTTGGTATCTTGGCCGGTACGGACACCGACTACACTGGCGAGGTGATTTTTCGCCGCGGCATCACCGTGGCCAGTACAGCGCAGGAGCATCATGGTTTGGGCAATCAGACGGTGCTGAGCTACATTTTGTCGGGGCTGCCGGAATATTCGGCCTTAAAGAAGATTATTGATGAATATCCTGAAACCATGGGCGATAATATGCGTAAGATTGAGGAGT
>CAMURE010000014.1 GCA_947097375.1 uncultured Candidatus Saccharibacteria bacterium | reverse complement strand
TGAACGAATACGAACTGACCGTTCTTATTCATCCAGATTTGGAAGCAAATTTGGATGCGGCGCTAGACAAGGTTCGAGCGTTAATCAAAGACAATGGTGGTAAAATCACCAAAGAAGACAACTGGGGTAAGAAAAAATTAGCTTACCAAATTCGCCGCGAAGATTTCGCAGTGTATGTTTGCCTTGAGGTGAAGCTGCCAAGCAGTGCGCCGCTCAAGATCTCAAATGTTCTGAATATCACCGATGAAGTACTGCGTTATCTATTGGTTAAGACCGATGAAAAAACGCGGCAGGCACTCGCTGAGCAGAAAGAGCGCGAAGCTAAGGTCGCTACTGAAGCGGCTGACAAAGAAGCCTAATATTTGACGCGATATATAATAAAAAAGGAGGGTCATCATGGCACGAAGTATCAACCAAGTTATTTTACTAGGACGGTTAACGCGCGATCCAGAGCAGCGAACAACGCCATCTGGTCGGACAGTTGTTAGCTTTAGTATCGCGGTTGACCGTGCCGGACAGGATGATCAAGCTGACTTTTTCGACGTTACAGCGTGGGAAAAGCTCGGCGAGCTGGTGATGCAATATTTGTCGAAAGGTCGACGCGTATTGGTACAGGGTCGGTTGCGGCAGGACAGCTGGGATGATAAAGAAACTGGCAAGCGCCGCTCGCGTATTGAAGTAACAGCGACCGACGTGACATTCCTTGATGCTCCGAGTGGCGACAGTGCGAATACGACTGCGCCGCGTAACACCACTAATACTAAGCAGGCTGAGGTTGTAGCGGATATCGATGATAAACCGATCGACCTTAGCGAGATCCCGTTCTAAAGGAGAATAAAATGGCAAAACGATTGAAGAAAGATACCCCAACGGTTTTTGACTATAAAGATGTTAAAACATTGATGCGCTATATTAACGCGTATGGTCAAATTGAGCCGGTGGCAAAGACTGGCCTTAGTGTTAAGCAGCAGCGCAACTTGGCAGTGGCGATCAAGCGTGCTCGCCATCTAGCACTGCTGCCATTTGTAGCGCAGGGACAATAAGTGTATGCGCCGGGGAGAGAATTTTCTTCCCATCTGAGAATAGTAATACATACAAAAGAAAGCATTGAGTAGTCTGTGTAGGGTAAGACACAGGCTACTATTGTTTGTGGGACACTCTATAGCGAATGTCTTATACTAAGCGAAAAAGGGGTGGCGTTGTGATTGTTAATCATGCTCATGAGGGGTCTGAGTAATAAATATGTTCGGCTAGCGAAAAATACTTTGCCCCTCGAAAGAATGTTAGAATTAAGTACGATAGTGCAATAGTTATAGGAAAGGAAAATAGTATGTATCAACCGACAGATCTTAAAAAAGGCACAGTTTGTCAGATTGACGGTAAGCCGTATCGTGTCATTGAGTATGGACAGAAAGTCATGGGTCGCGGAGGCTCTATTGTCAACGTTAAATTAAAAAACCTACTGGATGGAAGCGTCATCCCAAAGACTTTCAAGGGCCAAGACAAGATTGAGCCAGCTGAGGTTAGTAGCAAAACAGTTCAATATTTATATCATGACGGAGATATGTTCTACTTCATGGATCCAGAAAGTTTTGAACAATTTGAACTAACTAGCGATATCGTGGATGATGCAAGAGATTATTTAAAGGAGGGCGGTGAGTTGAGCCTTCAGACGTTTGATAGTCGAGTGATCAATGTTGAATTACCGAAAAATCTCTATCTTGAAGTTACATATGCTGAAGACGTCGTGAAGGGTGATACGACCTCAAGTGTACTCAAGGATGCAACACTTGAAACGGGCCTTGTTATTAAAGTGCCAGCATTTATCAAGCGGGGTGATATTGTAAGCGTTGATACCGCGACAGGTGAATATCGAGAACGTAAAAAATAGGGGATGAGTTTCCCTCTCAGGGCACCGCCCAGGATATTGGGCGGTGCTTTTTGTTGTTGCATATACATCAATAATAGTAAAGAGCAGAGGGTATCTCTTAGCTATTGATGCTAAAAATACAACATATAGTACACATAATTAGTACAGCATCTTTGATAATATATATAGGAGTTATTCCTATAAAAATTACAGGACTATTTGCAGGAATAATAGGCAATCCGCCACCAATAACAGGGGTGGTATAGCTATAAATGTATAAAATACATCGATGTTTATTATACAACGTTGTATAATAAGTAACATAAAACTAACGATCGATGGCTTTGGTCATTAGGCGAAAATAACATAGTTTTTGATGTGCTTATAACAGCAGTTATTCTATGACGGTAGATTGATAATGATTGAGAAAAATATGTATTCACGCTACAATAAGAGGCAATATGAAACAGCGATTAGATAAAATGATGCTGGAGCGTGGATTAGTTGAGTCGCGCTCTGAGGCAGAGAACTTGATCGGCTTAGGTCAAGTTACGGTCAACAGCAGAGTGGCTGTGCGTCCTGGACGTTTTGTTGACGACACGGCGGATATTGCACTGCTGATCCGCGAGCGATATGTTTCACGTGCCGGACTCAAGTTAGCAAGCGTGGCTGATGCTCTTCAGCTGGGCTTTCGGGGAAAAGTGGTGCTGGATATAGGTTCGAGTACTGGTGGTTTCACTGACTTTGCGCTGCGTCATGGTGCTCGGCGAGTGTACGCTGTTGATGTTGGTACGAATCAATTGCATCGTAGACTGCGTGATGATTGGCGCGTAGTGCTACACGAGAAGACAGATATTCGTGATTTTGAACTTGATCGCTCGCCAGACATTATCGTCGGAGATGTATCGTTTATTAGTCTGCGGGATATTCTACCCCATGTTGCAAAACGACTAATGGGCAGTGCAACGGTGCTCGTGGCAATGGTAAAGCCACAGTTTGAGGCGGGCCGCCATTTGGTACAAAAGGGTGTTGTAAAAAATGCGGCTATCCGGCGAAAGATCTTAACCGATTTTGAGCAATGGGCAAAACAGTATTTTGTAATTCTCGATAAAAAGGACAGTACTGTTGCTGGCAGCAAGGGTAACGTTGAGCGCTTTTATAAACTACAACTAAAGAAATAACAGAGGTGATAGTTGCAGTAAAAATAACATCGTTGTATTTAATTTAACGTAGTATAATATACAACAAAAGCGATAAAACTAGACATTAAATCGGAATTCGACAACATCATCAGGCTGCATGATGTAATTTTTACCCTCGGTACGTATTTTGCCTGATTCGCGAGCCTTAGCTTCTGAGCCTGCTGTGACAAGGTCGTGGTAGCTAATAACTTGTGCGGCGATAAAACCACGCTCAAAGTCTGAGTGGATGACACCGGCGGCTTGCGGGGCTGTCCAGCCCTTACGTATTGTCCATGCTCTCACTTCTTTCTGGCCAGCCGTGAGGTAGCTTTGTAGACCGAGTGTATCATATGCGGCGCGGATAAGCTGCGACAGTCCAGTTTCGGACACTCCATAGCTACTAAGTAATTCCGTGGCGTCGCTACTCGACAACTCTCTGAGCTCCTCTTCAAGCTTGGCACAAATAAATAGGGCTTTGGTTGGTGCAACGAGCTTGGTGAGATTTGCCCGTAGGGTCTGGTCACTAAGCCCCGCCTCATCAACGTTAAATGTGTAAATAATTGGCTTGGCGGTAAGTAAGTGGAGATCATAAATTATATCATATTTGATATTTTCTATAGATGCTATTGGTATGCCTGAATTAAGTGATATAAGGAGCTCCTCAAGATATGCAACCGCTTGTCGCGCCTCGGGTTTAGCCTTGGCTTCTTTTTGGAGACGAGGTAGGCGATGTTCTATGGTTTGAATATCGGCAAGGATAAGTTCAGTGTTAATGATGTCAATATCGGCCTGGGGATTGATTGGGGCATTGTCATGTCGTAATATATCTGAGTTTTCAAAGGCGCGGACGATATGGACAATAGCGTCGCATTCGCGGATATTATGAAGGAACTTGTTGCCAAGCCCCTCTCCTTTTGATGCGCCAGCTACTAATCCAGCAATATCAACAAATGTTACGGTTGCAGGGATAATTTTTTGTGTATCATACATCTCTGCAAGCACATTAAGCCGTTTGTCTGGAACCGGCACAATGCCAGTATTTGGCTCAATGGTGGCAAATGGGTAATTTGCTGCCAGGATACTATTGTTGGTAAGGGCGTTAAATATGGTCGATTTACCAACATTTGGCAAACCAACAATTCCGATTGATAGACTCATATGGTGTATTATAGCAAATGACGCGAGCTTGCCCTGATATAAGATGTGTATTAGAATAAGCAGTATGAATAAGGTTGTTATCTCGCGTATATTTATGGTAGTGGGTATAGTGTTGAGCATAGGGGCAATCGCCGTTATTGCCATGATGGTGATGGGGCGACTGTATATCGGGCTGAAGGAGCCGGGTCATGACATTGCGCCGGCTGCCAGGACGGTATGCAGTGAGGATATTATCAAAGAGTATCAGTTAATTATTAGTGCGCCAAATGGCTATGGTCCGACAGCACTTGAGGGGCTCGTCAAGAAGATCTCAGAGCGTGGCGGACCCGGCGATGATACAGCGTGCTACTATATTGCACTTCACGATGCATCATTGCGAAATGACCGTCAGCGGATTGATCAGATGCATCAAGGATTGACCAACTCGATGAAGATGCGCCAGGCAGTCGAGCTATTTTATCGTCTAGGCGTTAGTCAGGATGTAGTAAAGGCACTGGTCGAGATGGGTAAATCTGATGCGGGTGCGGGGAATAAGGATGGTACATCGGGTCAGGGCTAGGGCGAGAATACGGTTTGTTATCGGCTATATGCTGGCGCTGGTGGTTGTTGCATCAACAATGGTGGCTACTTGGGTAGACAAGGCAGAGGCACTAGACTGTAGCGGTTTGAGCGGCCGACGTCATTTGATGTGTATTAATGCACGTAATGATGGTGAGCGGTTCGCGGTGCAATATATTTGCAGGGGTGGCGGAACACGGTGTGGTGCGATGTGGATGTCGTCACCTGGAACGTCATATACAAATGATGTTATTAACACTGTCGGTTGGGATGCGACATCATTGTCACTTGATTTAAGAGGCTCAGTGAACGGTAATGGCCAGTCACAAGCGCGAGTTTGGGCGACAAACGTGACGGTTAGTCAGAATGGTCAAACATTGGTTTCAGGGGGGACACTTGATCGTGGGACGCATCCGTCCGGTGCATATCATTGGGTTGATAGCGGTAGTAGTATCAGGGTGAATGGAATTAATATATCCGGGGTGATAGCACCAGGGGGCTTTGGTCGTATCGTCTTGCAGGTGCGTCGCTGTTTTTATAGCAGCCCGGGCGGTAGGGGTGATTGTGCAACACAGGATGTGGAAGTGTGGATTAGACGCGAACAGGCACCTAACCAGTGGACGGTTGAGGGGCAGTCGAGGGTATCGGTCAACGGCGGTAATTTAGTACAGAATACAACTGCCGCACCAGGGCAGCGTGTGCGATTTTTTCACTATCTACGAAATAATTCTTCGTATACAATTCCTCCCTATACTATAAAGCGTATAGGTATTAATCAGGATATTAACGGCACGACGACATATCATGCGTGGGCATCACCATATACACATAGTGCTAGCCCGTGGAATACATTTTATGCACCGAACGACATTAAGCCATACAATAATGTCTTTGGAGCTGAGGGGGTTGTGAGACAGGATGATGTCGGAAAGACGGTGTGTCAAAAGATCGTATGGCTGCCGGGTGCATGGAATACTGATGGCTGGGGGGTCTCGTCAAATGCCTGCGCATCGGTGCCGTATAACTATGAGCTTCGACCAGAAGTGCAAGCACCAGACTATATTAACGAGGGAACGACTGAGGTGAGTGGCGTGACTGCGCGCATTAATCATACGGGGTCAACACGGTCGAATCGGGCGAACTATGCTGTAGCGCGGTTTGTATTGAAGGGTGGTGGAAATTATACCGTGCCAGGTGGCGAGGGCGTTATTGTGCCGTATGATAGTCGGTCACCAGGTAATTTGGTAGGAGACTGGGATTGTTATATTGCTAAGAACACGATTAAAAATAGTCGATCAGGTTTGCAAGTGGCAGATTGTACATCAAATAATTTGGCGCGTAACGGTGCGGGAACAATTATCCAGCGAGGTGGATTGGAGATTCCGCTTGGTAAGGATAATTTGAGCGGAGTGACGATGACAACAGGTGACCAATTATGCTATATGACCATTGTGAGTACGTATAACCAGAATGTGGATACCCGTACATTTCGCTATGCGGTCGATTGCGCAAGGGTTGCCGGGCGGCCGAAAGTTCAGTTTTGGGGGGCAGATGTGCGAGTTGGTGTTGGGGTAGACGGTAGTGCGGGGAACAATAATGCGGAAGTCAGGACATCACTGACGAGGGTGAGGCGATAGATGGCGTTGCAGCTAAAAGCCCACAGGTGGTGGATGGGTGTTGGCACTATCGGAGTAGTGATACTTGGAAGCCTTGGAGTATATATCTGGCGTCATTATATCAGTGTAACGGCGCAAGTGGCGCCTGACGTAACTCACGTCGAGAGGGCGGTACTAGCAGCAAGCACAACAACACCACCGGGCGGCAGTAGTTATGGTCCAGCCACATCGCACTACATGCCATGGGAGAAATATCCGGTTGGCGAGAGAGAGCAGATTGGCGGAACATCAGAGCGGGTGAGTAGTTGGCCAACGGCTGGGGATGGCGGATCTGATTGTCGTGTGAATGCAAATGCCACGACAGTGGTCGATGGCATTGGTGGGACGTTTAATTACGGTGGATTTATGATGATGCCATCACCAATATCTGGCAATCGGACGGCTGGTCAAGATAAGTGTAGCGGGTCGGTGTCAACATGGACGGCACCGGATGGTGAAAATAGCACGTCTTCGGCAACGCCAGCACCGAGTTGGTTTGACGATGTGGTGGCGGCCAATAGTGGCGGTCTAGCGGGCGGAGCATATGTTAATCCACGAGCATATGGTGGCTGGGCGACAGATGCTAATGCTACGACGAAAGTGCCGTTTGGTGTGCCAGCCCAGCGATCGGGCGCGGCTGGGGCAGCTGAGTTTGCCGAATGCGGTGGGGCTGCTAAGGAGTCAGGAACATCTGCGTGGGTGACTGATGGGGTGTTTCGACAGTCGATATATGATCAACGTGGCCAGTCAAAGCCGCTCTGGGGTGCGCGCTGCAAGGATGAGACGAAGTTAAAGGAGTTCTTAACTCGACGCCATAATGCGCCGCAAACTGATACTAATGGTGGAAATTACGTGAAGTCGTCTGGCGTGACGCTATTTCGACAGAAATTTCAACTGACTAGCCAGCAGCTCGAAGAGATTCGTCAGCTGGATTTGCTGAACGACGGACGATCGGGACTATACTTGCGTTTGGCGGTTGATGATTATGCTGCGGTGTACGTTAATGGCAAGCCAGTCTTTGCCAATCCGAAAGCATCGTCTAGTGTCGAGATGAAGAGAATCATCGCAGATTATTTACGGGTTGGTGATAATGTAATTGCTCTAGAGGTGCAAGATACGATTGCTCCAACTAGCCTCGCCAACGCTAATGCGGCTGCTCGGTGGCTGCTCGGTGTGTATGCGCCAAAGGGGTGGCAGCCAGTACCGGGGGAGCCGCGGCTGTACGGATCGTGGGCGGAATATGCCGTTAGTGCGCCTGGACAAATTATTTCTTCCTCGGGAGCAGGACTATCATCTACGCCGACAGGGCGAACGGGGGCGATTGAGGCACGGCAATATAATGATCTGACATTTCAAAACACTAACACCCCGTTTGGTAATTTTCGCGACAAGATGCCGACCGTGCGAACGCCTGATGCCTATTTTACGAACACGGGAAATTTGTCTGGGGCGGTGTCTATGAGCGACGTGGCTAGTGGTGTGTATCAGGCTGGCAACCTGACGATTACCGGTGGAGAAATCAAGCGTGGCCGGCAAATTGTTATCAAATCGGGCGGCGTGGTGACTATCAAGGGTGACGTAAAGCAGGAGGGCGGTAACTATTCGGCGGCTCGAGATTTGCCGCAGTTGATTATCAGCGCTCGGCATATTATCATTGAGCCGAATGTGACGCAGCTTGATGCTTGGCTGGTGGCCAAGAATGGTACAATTAACACCTGTGATACCATAGTTCGTGATAGTCGTCAGTGGCTGTCGGGGCTGGATGCGAAGACATGTGAAAAACAGTTGCGGATTAACGGTCCGATTATCGCGAAGCACCTCTTTTTGCGCCGTACCTTTACCAAGGGTGGCGATACCTCTGGCAATAATCCGGGCGAGCCGGCGGAAATATTGAATTTGCGTGCCGATGCATATTTGTGGGGAAATGAGCGGTCGAAAGAATCAGGGGCTATCAAGACGATGCATCTAAAGGAATTGCCGCCACGTTTTTAAGGGTTTTACATTTTAATATGCTTATGTATAATAGAATAGTATGAAAATAGCAAAAGGGCTGGGCGACTTTTTCGGATTAGACATCGGGACGAATGCGGTGCGTGTCGTTCAGCTGGCGCGAACGAGCAACGGGTGGAATCTGCTGCATTATGGTTATGCGCCTGTCGACCCGAAGATTACAGGTAGTGATTCGCCAGAGGCGCAGCGTAAGCTTGGTGAAGTGATCATGACTGCTGTCGGACAGAGCGGTATCAAAACACAAAATGTAGCGATTGGCTTACCGTCGAGCAAGACCTTTACGGCGATTATTGATGTGCCAAAAGTGTCAGACCAAGAGCTAAAGGCGACCATGAAATACCAGGTCGATCAGTATATTCCTATGGCGATTGAGGATGCTAAAGTTGATTGGGCGCTACTCGGCGACAGCTTGCGCGAGCAGGGGCAGTATGAGGTGTTATTGACGAGTGCGGCGATTAGCTATGTCGAGGAGCGACTGGAGTTTATCGAGGGGCTTGGGTTTAATGTGATTGCTGAGGAGCCAGATCCGATCGCAATGCTCCGGGCATTAGCGCCAACTGACGGAGCAACTGCAAAGCTCGTGTTGGATATGGGCGAACACTCGACTGACTTGGCGGTTATTTACGGTGATATGCCGCGGCTAGTGCGCACGGTGCCGAGCGGATTGCAGGCGTTGGTGCGGGCGGCGGTGCAAAATCTCAATGTGCAGGATGATCAGGCTCGTCAGTTTATCGTCAAGTTTGGTCTAGCACCTGACCGACTAGAGGGGCAAGTTCTCAGGGCAATTGACAGCGTGTTGGATAATTTTGCGACTGAACTTACCAAATCAATCAAGTTCTTTCAGACGCGCTATCCAAGCATTTCCGTGTCAGGAATTCTGCTGTCAGGCTTTGGCGCGGCGATACCGATGATGGATAAATATATTGCTAGCAAGACCGGCATACCGGCGACTACGGCCGATCCGTGGCAGCATGTCAGCCTTGGGCAGGCCGATCAGCAAAAATTAGCACCAATTGCGTCAGAGTTTGCGACAGTTGTTGGTTTGGCGCAACGGAGGAATGGGCATGATTGAGATTAACCTGATCCCCGATGTTAAGCGCGAGCTACTTCGAGCAAGAATGATGCGTAACGCTATAACTGCGATGTCGATAACTGTTGGCATGATTGCGGTTGGGGTGGCGGTTGCGCTTGGCTTGATCTTTGGCGGTCAAGTAGCCCTGGAGGCGCTGCATGATGGGACAATTAAGAGCAAGACACGTGAGCTGACGTCGATTGAAGATCTCGATAAGCTCGTAACTATTCAGCATCAGCTGGCAACAATTAACAAGTTATCAAGTGAGCGTCAGGCTGATTCACGACTTTTCGATGTGATGACGGCGGTGAATCCAGTGGCGCCAAATAGTATTAAAATCGCAACACTAAAGCTCAAGCCAGAGTCGCGGACAATTACTATTGAGGGCTCAGCTGAAAATGGCTATATTGCACTGGAGATATTTAAAAAGACAATTACCAATACGACTGTGCAAACAACGCAAGATGGGCAAGAAGTTAAACAACCGCTGGCTGAGAATTTACAAGCGGGTGAGGCTAGTTTTGGTGAGGATGCTAATGGCAGAAAAGTACTGCGCTTCTCGTTCACGTTTACGTATCCAGCGGAATTGTTCTCAAAAACGAGTGGTTCAGTGGTGATTGCAACGCCAAACGGTAAAGTCGACGTGACCGATTCACGGCTGGGTGTGCCAGAGAGTTTGTTTGCCAAGAAAGCAAAAGACGCCTCAAGTAAGGAGAGAAACTAATGCCTGAGAATAAAGATGTCGCTATTCGTAAACGCCAGCAGATTGATTCATCGAAAAAAACCATGTTTCTGTTCGTGGCTGGTGCGGCATTCGTTAGTGGCGTGGCGATTGTAGTGTCGTTTTTCCTCGTGCGGCAGATTTTATTTCATAGCGCAGTTGTACTCGCGAAGCAAGACACTATCAACACACTTGAGAATAATAAAAAGGCGGCTGAGTCACTTAAGGACAATGTGCGCTCACTAGAGGCGAATGAAGCGCTTAATTCGGTAAAATTAACAGATAGCAGTAGTCCGTTGCAAACAATTCTTGATGCACTACCAGCTAGTGCGAATGCCGATGCGCTGGGTGCGTCCATACAGAAGAAATTCGTCAATGGCATCGCCGGTCTGTCGCTGGAGAGCATCTCGGTCCACTATACGGCGAATGAGTCTGGTGCTGAGCAAGAGGATGCTGGCGATGGTCGTTCGGCGGTAAGTTTCACCATGACGGTGAGTGGTACGTCGTCAAGCCTTAAAGAGCTGTTGACACGCTTTGAGAAGTCGATTCGGGTCATTAATATTACTGAGATCGAGATGCAGGCCAGTGAGGACGGCAAGATGACTATGGATATCTCTGGCAAAGCCTATTTTGAACCAGCGCAGAAAATTGGATTAGGAAAGAAGGTGATCAAGCCATGAAGAAGAGCGATATTGCGATGATTGTGTTGATAGCTAGTCTCGGTGTTATAGTTGCGTATTTTGTTGCCAGTAATATCCCATTCTTGCGCGTACCATCATCGGGTGTAGAGGTCCAGACGATAACAAAGATTAGCCCAGATATTGAGCAGCCGGATAAGGCAGTGTTTCATCGTGATGCTATTAACCCAACGGTGGAAGCAATTGTTGGTAATGCGACTGGTAGTTAGCGCGGGGGTGATATGGCGCTACTGACGGATGACATGCAGGGAAAATTGATTGGCTTGCTGACGAGCGAGGGCTTGATTGAGCGGTCGGTCGTTAAGGAGGCGCAAAAACGCGCCAGCGAGTCGGGTAAGCCGCTACTGTCGCTGTTGACCGAGGAGCACCTTTTGGAGAATGAATTATTGGTGCATGCGGTGGCGCAATTGTCTGGTGTGCCGTATGTTAATCTCGCAAGCAGCGTGATTGAGCAGCACATCTTGAACTTACTGCCAGAGGATGTTGCTGAGCGATTTATGGCAGTACCACTGGCTGAGGTGCAGGGGCGCCTGGCGGTGGCGATGATTGATGCTAATAATGTCCAGGCAGTTGACTACTTGGCAAATCGTATCCAGCGGCCACTGAAGGTATTTATGGCTTCTGAAGAAAGTATCCGTCATGTCCTTGGTCAGTACAAGACAGACTTATCATCGGTCAATGAGGCAGCGGAAGACTCGCAGCGTGAGGCGCTTGATGAGTCGTCACAGAACATTGTGACGATCGTTCAAGATTCGCCGATATCGCGAGCACTCAGTACGATTCTGGAGTATGCGGTAAAGAGCCATGCGTCGGACGTACACATTGAGCCGTTAGAAAAGGCGTTGAAAATTCGCTGTCGCGTTGATGGTGTGTTGCGGGAAATTATGCAACTACCAAAGAGTATCGAGCCGGCGCTGGTCAGTCGTATTAAAATTCTATCAAATCTCAAAATTGATGAGCATCGAATTCCGCAGGATGGCCAGTTCGCGGTCAATGTGGCTGGCAAGGACGTCGACCTACGTATCGCGATTTCGCCGGTGGTGTGGGGAGAGCAGGTGGTGATTCGTCTGCTTGACAAGACAGGCAACTCGTTTGATCTGACTGATATGGGGTATGCTGGGCGCGCACTGAGGGCCATCCAAAAAGGCATCAAGCGGCCAAGCGGAATGATTTTGACATCTGGGCCAACTGGTTCGGGTAAGTCGACCAGCCTGTACGCACTGATCAAGGAAATTAAGGACGACTCAATCAATATTGTGACATTGGAAGATCCGGTGGAGTACAAGATTGACGGGGTGAATCAGATTCAGGTGCATGCTGATGTTGGACTAACCTTCGCATCGGGTTTACGGTCAATCCTCCGGCAGGACCCAGATGTGGTGATGGTCGGCGAGATTCGTGATGCCGAGACGGCAAACCTGGCGGTGCAGGCGGCCCTGACTGGACACTTGGTATTTTCGACGCTGCACACTAATTCGGCGGCGGGCGTGCTGCCACGGCTGCTGGACATGGGGATTGAGCCGTTCTTGATTGCTAGTACCGTGAATACGAT
>CAMURE010000013.1 GCA_947097375.1 uncultured Candidatus Saccharibacteria bacterium | reverse complement strand
ATGATTTTTCGGAAATTGATGAGGAATTGGTGGCAAATCTGGCGAAAATGGAACCATTTGGCAATGGTAATCCCGAGCCAGTGCTAAAAATTACCAGGACCTCAGTGTTGAGTATGCGACGAATGGGCGCGGACGGGCAGCACGTTAAATTAGCGCTGCGTGATAAAAACAGCAAAGTGTTGCAGGTGCTGGCATTTAACGCGCCAGAGGAGTTTTTCCGCGAGCCAGGCGACGAGGTAGCGGCGTGGTTCCAGCCAACTGTCAATGAATGGCAGGGGGTGCGGACGGTTGAAAGCCGGTTGCTGCACCTAACTTTATTAGATTGATGTGATAATTACAACTTTTGTTTGAAAGCAATCGTCAGTTATTTGGGTGTAGTAGTTTTTTCGTTGTGAAATTCGCAACGATGTTATGTTGTGCGGGCTTGTGGTTTTTGAGGGAATGTTGGTGACTTGACAAATCGCGAGAGAGAGAGTAATATGAGCCCATAATATAAAGCTTGCTAAACATGCGGAAGGAAATAAACATGACACAAAATTATGAAAAAATTGAAAAAGAACAAGGTCTAGACCCACGTGTTGAGTCGCTAGCGATACCATTGGCGCGGGATTATGCTGAAAAAAATTATCCAAAACGTGAAGATGGTACGTTTGAACCAGCATGGCGCGGGGCAAATGGCGAAAAAGATTTGCGAGGAAAGTCTCCCGAAGAAGTGGCGGCGCAGCTAGAAGACGAAGGATATACTCCAGAGGCGGCGCTTGCTTTAGCGCGGTCAATGGTGGTTGACATTGCCAATGCACCGTACGATCAGTTTTCTGAATATTGGAAAGGGCAGAACCGTGGCGGTGCAGAACTCCTCATTAGCTTGGTGGATGAGGTGGGCGCCGATAACATCCGTGCTTTGGATCTGTCTGACCCAGAGGTGCAAGAAAAGTATGGTACGTTAATTCATGCTAACTGGTTGGAGCGCAACCAGTGGGTTCTCGATCCACAATACGGTAATTCTGTGCTAGCACAGTCATATGCAGATCTCCCTGCCGATGAACAGCAGAAGGATATTGACCAGGTGCGGGTGCTGCAAGATTGGCTTAATGACCAGCTTCTAGAGGAGTTTGGATATAGTGAAGAAGAGCGGAAAGAGTGTTCGCATATATTGGGGCTGCTCGAGCAGGTGAGGGCGGAGCTAGTCGTCGAGAACCCAGAAAAGTACGACGTAAATCATCCGAACAACTATTACGATTTTAAGGGTACAGATATGGGTTTATCTGCCGCAGCAGAGCGTTTAGTAGGGGAACAAGTTGGGCATCGTCTTGACCGCCGGAGACTATATGGATATGACGACATCATGAGCGGTGTCCGTCGGAATTTTATCAAGTATCGTCTTCGTAATAAATCTTAAGGACTATGGCAATAGAACAGTAAACAAGGCGCCCGCATATTGTACGGCGCCCTGTTATCTGTTACAATACATAGCGATATGGTTCAAGTTACACGTAAAGATCAGAAGGAAGCGAACGAGAATGTGATTCGTCGCTTTAATCGCAAGGTGCTGCAGAGTGGTGTCCTTGCGCGGGCAAAGTCAGTGATGCGGTTTGCTAAGCCGATTTCCAAGGTTGAGCGCCGCAAGAAAGCGATTATTCGCCGCGAGCGCCGGGCCGAGAAAACAGCCAGGATGCGTATGGGGGCAACGCGTTAATGTCGGCGCTCAAAGCGCGTATTGCTGATGAGATGAAAGCCGCTCTTCTAGGGCGGCATCGTTTTCGGGGTGACGTACTGCGTAATTTGAAGGCGGCAATTCTTAATGAGGAGGTGTCGCTCGGTAAGCGCGACGAGGGCCTAAACGATGCAGAAGTCGAGAAGGTTATTGCCCGCGAAGTTAAAAAACGCAAAGAAAGTGCCGAATTATATCGAGCAAACGGCCGGGCGGAATTGGCTGAGCCGGAGGAGCAAGAGGCAGCAATTTTACAAGAATTTTTGCCTAAACAGCTGAGCGAAGATGAGATTCGGGCAATGGTCGAGGCAGCGGTTGCTGATTCGGGTGCGACGATGCAGCAAATGGGTCAGGTGATCAGTGCGGTGAAGGCTAAGGCTGGCAATGCGGCTGATGGCGCCTCGATTGCGAGAATTACCAAAGAAATGCTAGCAAAACAATAACAACACAGAAAAAGGAGCGAAAGATGATCTTATTATTTGGGCCGCCGGGGGCTGGTAAAAGTATGCAGGGGCAGATGCTGGCGGCGCGCCAGGGTTGGAAATGGCTATCGACCGGCGAGATGCTGCGCCGAAGTAATGATCCGGCGGTGATTAACATTTTACGGTCGGGCGAATTGGCTAGCAATGAACTGATTTATCAGGTGTTTGAACAGGCGGTGCAGGATGCGCGCGATAAAAAATATTCAAACATTATCGTTGACGGTTTTCCGCGGACGAAGGAACAGGCGGCATGGCTGGATGATTACATGGCGCGGATGAATGAGAAAATTGACACGGTGATTTCACTGGAAGTGCCGGAGGCGGAGATTATGCGGCGGCTAGAAAAGCGCGGCCGTTTGGAGGACACGCCAGAGGCAATTGCCCGGCGAATGACGATTTATCGGCAAAAAATGTATCCGGTGTTAGGTATTTTTGCCGAGGCAGGGGTTAGGATTGTCCATCTGGATGGCGTCGGTACGGCTGGCGAAGTGCATGATCGGATTTATGAAGAGGCGGCATACGCATGCCAACTTTAATTACTGGCGAAAAAACGCCGCAGCAGATGAAGGATATGCGCGAATGCGGGCGGATGTTGGCGACGATTTATGATGAATTGCGCCAGCAGGTGACGGCTGGAATGAGCGAGCTGGATGTTAATGACTTTGTGGCTGGGCGAATCAAGGATTTTGGCGCGGAAGCGACGTATTTGACGGATGAGGTGAAATTTCCAGGAGTGATTTGTGTGTCGACCAATGAGCAATTGGTGCATTCGTTCCCGACGGAATATATGTTCGAGAAGGGCGATGTGGTGAGTTTTGATCTGGTGATTGGCTACCATGGTATGAAAACCGACAGCGCCTTCACTATGGTGGTTGACGAAGAGCCGCGCGGCGCTAAAAAACATTTACTGCACGCGACGGAACAGAGTTTGTATGCAGGGATTGATGCAATTTCTGGCGAGGGAACGCGCGTTGGTGATATCTCAGCAGCCATTGAAGTGGTGCTGAAAAAAGCGAAATTGGGTATCATTCGTGAGCTGGTTGGTCACGGCGTTGGGCTGGAAATGCACATGAGTCCAGAGATTCCAAATTATGGTCAGCGCGGTACCGGTCCCGTGTTGCACGCTGGTGATACGATTGCGATTGAGCCAATGGCCAGCCTCGGCGGTGAGAAAATTGTGACTGAGGATGATGGCTGGACAATTAGCATGAAAGACGGCAGTCTGGGTGCGCATTTTGAACACACCGTATTGATTACTGAGACGGGTGCAGAGATTTTGACGATACTCTAGGCGATCTGGTATACTAAGCATATGCAAGAACAATCTCGATATGTGGTAGGAATTGATGTTGGTACGAAGACCGTGCGCTGCGTGGTTGGACATGTCGGAGAGTCGGGTCTGCCGAATATTGTTGGCGTTGGTGTGAGTGAAAATAGCGGCATGCGTAAGGGTGCGGTATCGAACCTAACAGGGCCAGCGGCGGCGATTGACAAGGCACTTGAGGCGGCTGAGCGCATGAGTGGCCATCATATTAATACAGCGGCACTGAGTATCAATGGTTCGCATATTTTGAGCACCAAGGCCGATGGTATGATCGCCGTGGGGATGAGCGGCGGCGAAGTGACAGACGAGGACGTGCTGCGGATTGAGGAAGTGGCGACGACCGGGAAGGTGCCGGCGAATCGAGAGATTTTGGAGATTGTGCCGCATGCCTATCGGTTGGACGGACAGGACAACATCAAGGATCCGGTGGGGATGAGTGGCACGCGTCTGGAGCTGCGAGCAAATGTGGTCTCGGGCCTAACGCCGTATGTAGCGAATTTACGCCGCTCGGCCGAGATGGCGAATGTCACTGCCTCGAGCTTGACACCGAGCGTGTTGGCGGCAGCGCGAGCGGTGCTCAGTGAGTCGCAGATTGAGAACGGCGTGGCAGTTATCGACATTGGTGGCAGTACAACTGGCGTGGCGGTATTTGAAGAGGGCGATTTGCAGCATGTGGCGGTGATTCCTATGGGGGCGCAGAACGTGACAAATGATGTGGCGATTGGGCTAAAGACTGACCCGGAGATCGCTGAGGCAGTCAAATTGGCACATGCCCGGCTGGGCGGCGGTAAGGCTGGTCGCGTTGATACCAAGCACGACAAACAGGTGTATACATTTGAGCAAAGCGAGATTGATGAGATTGTTGAGGCGCGCTATGAGGAGATTTTCGAGCTAGTCGCCAAAGAATTGAAGCGGGCCGGCGGCATCGGACGGCTGCCAAGCGGTATGGTGCTGGTTGGTGGTGGCGCTAAGGTTAAGGATCTGGTCGAATTTGCGAAAAATAGCCTCGGCGTGGCGGCTAAACTAGGCGTGCCAGCAGGGTATGCAGGCGTGAGTGACGAGGCGAATGGGCCGGAGTTTGCGGCGGCAATTGGTCTAATGCTCATTGATGGGGCGGGGGCTGAGCGGGCCGAGCACGCACAGAGCAAGGTGGGTTCGGTAACAAAAAAGGCCGGCGGAATGATTAGTCGATTGCTAGCGAGGTTTAAGTAGGAGCTAGTAGACAAAGATGGTATACTTGATAAGAGAAAGATAGGGAGAGGAAAATGCCGCAGATTACACCAAGTGAAGTTCAAACGTTTGCCAGTATCAAAGTTGTCGGTGTCGGTGGAGCTGGCGGTTCGGCCATCAATCGGATGAAAGATGCGGGGCTTGCTGGCGTGCAGTTTATCGCCATGAACACTGATGCTCAGGCGCTGCATAATTCCAAGGCGGATGTCAAGATTCATCTCGGGCACACCACGACCAATGGATTGGGTGCCGGTGCTGATCCGATGGTTGGTGAGGCGGCAGCTAATGAATCGCGCGAGGAGATTCGCCAGGCACTTGAGGGCGCGGACATGGTGTTTGTAACGATCGGTGCTGGCGGTGGAACAGGATCGGGTGCTGGACATATTGTGGCGGAGATCGCTCGCGAGATGGACATCTTGGTGGTTGGCGTGGCGACGCGGCCGTTTAGCTTTGAGGGTGAAAAGCGCCGAGTGAATGCAGACTGGGCGATCACTCACCTGGGTCGACAAGTTGACACGTTGATTACTATTCCGAATGATCGCTTGTTGCAGACGATTGATCGACGGACGCCGCTGCTCGAGACATTCAAGATTGCTGATGACGTGCTGCGCCAAGGCGTGCAGGGTATTTCTGAGCTTATTACCGAACATGGGCTGATCAATCTCGACTTTGCTGACGTCAAGGCGGTGATGAGCCGTGCTGGCTCGGCGCTAATGGGGATTGGTCGGGCTGATGGTGAAAATCGTGCAGTACAGGCCGCTCAGCAAGCGATTGAGAGCCCGCTGATCGAGGTATCGATTGACGGCGCGAAAGGTGTGTTGTTTAACGTGACTGGTGGCTATGACATGAGCATGGCAGAAATTCAGGAGGCGGCTGAGGTAATTACCAGTGCGGTCAGTCCTGATGCTAATATTATCTTTGGTGCGACGCTCAAGCCAGAGCTCGAAGATGAGGTGATCATCACGGTTATCGCCACCGGGTTCGATAGCGAGACCTATCATGATCATGAGGTGAGCCTGACGGGCGAGACGCCACGTGAATCAGAGACTGAGGTTGATGACGAGGTGGTTGAAGGGATTGATCTGGAGCTCAGTGAGCAGAGTGGAGCAACGGACTTTACGTCTGAGCAAGAGAACAATATCTGGGATCAGCCAGTCGAGGATGAAGCGGATGAGGATGATACGCCAGCATTCCTTCGTCGCCGCAAAAAGAACAAGGAGGAATAATGAGCGGATTTAACATTGGTGACAGCCGCGTAATTGAGTCGCGAGAAGTTTCTGATGGTGTAGCAATTCGCCGCCGCCGCGAGACGCCGGATGGACGACGCTTTACCACCTATGAGCGAGTCGAAAAACCAAATCTCATCGTGATCAAGAACAACGGTGGCCGCGAGTTATTTGACCGCGTCAAGCTTGCACATGCGGTGCGCCAGTCGGTCGGCAAATTCCTCAAGTCCGACGAGGAAGTTGAGTCGATTATCACGGCAGTTGAAGATAAATTGTATGCACTCGGCGCATCAGAAGTGCCGTCGCGGCAAATCGGCGAGTTTGTGCTGGACGAACTGGCGAAATGTAACGAAGTGGCGTATGTGCGTTTCGCCAGTGTGTTTCAGAAATTTGAGACGCTCGATGATTTCGTCAAGATATTGGAGCAGCGCCGTCAGAAAGGTCGAGAATAATGCGAGTCGTTGTAGTATATCGGACGGAGAGCGATTATGCGCGCCAGGTTATTAGTTTTCTCCATGATTTTAGTCGACAGACAGGGCATACCATTGAGGAGCTTGATCCGGATTCGGCCGAGGGCAGCGATTTTTGCCGGACATACGACATTGTTGAGTATCCAACGATTATCGCGCTAAGTGCCGATAGCCAGATGCAAAATATGTGGCGCGGATTGCCATTGCCGACGATTAGCGAGGTGAGTTTTTATGTTTGATGCGCTGCGTAAGTGGTGTTCAGACAAAAATTTAAGACGCCAGCGGCTTGCAGCACTAGCGTTGCTGATTGGTAGCAGTTTGGGTTTGCTGGCTTCATTTGTACTGTCAATTGAAGCGCTGACGCTTGCCAAAAATTCGCATGCTGTGCTGAACTGCGATCTAAATGCGGCTATAAGTTGTTCGGTAGTGGCAAATCACTGGTCAGCGGCGTTGCTCAGCTTTCCTAATAGCTTTATCGGTATGATGACACTGCCAGTGATGGTCACTATCGGGGTGGCATTGCTGGCGGGTGCGAAGTTTCCGAAGTGGTTTATGTGGGGAGCGCAGCTGGGCGCGGTGGTCGGCTTATTGTTTGCTGGCTGGATGTTCTATATGAGCTATGTCGAGATTGGTGCGCTGTGTCCGTGGTGTTTGACGCTGGATGCGGGTATGCTGCTGGTCTGTTACGGACTGACGAGGTATAATGTGGTGACTAGGATGGTTGGCGGTAGGCGTATGAGAAAATTTGTCGACCGGGGATTTGACACGTTCCTGTTGGCGCTAGTGACCGTTGTGATCATTGTTGTTATTTTAGCAACATTTGGGCGTGAGCTATTTGCATAAATTAAGAGTAGGCGTATTGAATAATGGTGCTGGTATCCGTATACTGGGCATATGAAGAAAAATTTTCTCGTCAGAGCGTTCTTAGGCATTACCATTGTGGCGCTCGGCGGGATTCTGCTGCTGCGGAATCTCGGAGTTATTACCTTTGATAACTGGCACCTATTTTGGGGTACTTTTTGGGCAGGTATATTTCTCCTGGCTGGCTTATCAGCATTATTCAGCTCCCGTAGACCAGCGGCCTGGGTGTGGGGGTTACTGTTGATAGCTGTTGGTACGGCGATCGGACTGAACACCTATAATGTGATTAATGTTAGTGTCTGGAGGCTATTTTGGCCAGTGATATTAATCATTGTTGGCTTGGTAATCATGCTGAGTATCGGGTCTGGGGGTCGCAGACGATCTAAAAAGCTGGCCGCTGATGGTAGCGATAACGAAAAAGTTGCAATTTTTTACAGCGAAGAATCGCGGGTGAAAGGCGATTATACTGGTGGCTCGGTGACGGCGATATTTGGCGGGGTGGAGCTGGACCTGCGTCAGGCGAAGATCAAGGACGGTGCGGTAATTGATGTCTTTACGTTTTGTGGCGGTGTTGACATTAGTTTGCCGGACGACGTAATTGTCCAAAACAATGTCCGCGGTATTTTGGGCGGCAGTGAGAATAAAACTGCGCCGAAGTCTTCTGCTAAAAAGACAATCCACCTGAGGGGTGAGTGTATTTTGGGCGGTTTGGAAGTTAAATAAGCTTTTTACCATACAAAAAGCCAGTGGAGAATTCTACTGGCTTTTATGTTCTAAGGGCGGTGCGCGGCAGAAGCAGTATAAACTTGACAAATATAAATAAATAGAGTATTATTTGGATAGTTCAGTAAAGTAAGAAAAAAGGAATTAGGTAAAAATAATGCATAATCATCTATCTTCAGGCCATAAACACGAATATTTGGGGCCGCCGATATCATTGGTGCACGAAGCCTATGGTAAAATTCTTGAACACAACAAAGGAATCAGTTTGTTGGGGGGGTAGTACGTGCTGTTGTGGCAGTAGAGGAAGCCGGAGCAAAAGGGACAGATGGTAGCACCCTTGAAGAGGCTTTATCGGATCAATCTAACGAGAATAGTATCGAAGCCGATATCCAATATCTGAAGTACGCAGAAACTCTTGGTGATGCGGGTGTTCGGCTGGCGAACGAGAGCGGCTCAATGGCGGTGGTTGGTAGCTCTAATGAGACCATGATCGGCAATGGTAAACTATACCCGGTCGTTCCGGGCAATTCACCGGAGGACGTTGAGAAATTTGTAGAGTACGTAGGAGGTTTGAAGTCAGGCGACGATATTCGATTGTTAGCAGATGTTTTGAAAGCAACCCAAAGCGCAATCGCGAGGGGCTGTAAGGGTCAATATCGTGAAGATGTTACTGATGCTGAAAGAAATGAGCTCCAGAATCAGGTAGGGAAAGAAATGGACAAGTTCATACAGATTGACGAGGCGGCGCAGATCAATATACCCGAAGCTTTATCTAAAAGATGCCAAAAACTTCAGGATGAAGGATATCATAAGTTTTGTAATACCTATGGGGAATTTATTGAGGCCAAAGAGGCAATGGGAGTCTATAAAGACCTCAAGGATGCCGTTACATATTATACACACAATGTTTTGCCGGAGTTTGTCTTTTTGGGCGACGCTGATGATGGGAGGCTATTAGAGCCTTGGCCATATGTAGATGCTGGCATAGAAAATGTAATTGTGCGGATAACTAATAAGGCTGTGCAAGTAATTCAGGCGAATCATTCACCTGAGGCATTGGCTTATGCCCAACGATATGCTGATAATTTTGAGGTTGGTCTGATAAAAACATTAGATTATCTGCGTAAGTTTCCCGACGAGGATTGTCAAAACTATTGGTTGGGTGATGGTGAAACTGAGAGAACATATTCCTCTATCGTACAGGAATGCCTGGATGAGCTACGTCGGGCAAAGGATGACGCAAAGATTAATGAGCAATTCAACCAGATCATAGATGGCCTGAGATGGTAGTATCTGGTAATTCCGTCGAAAACGCGCTACAATTGTCGTAGGGCGTTTTCGCGTGTGCTGGGTGAGTAGCCTTGGCGACATCAGCGCGAAATGAGCGGCTATCAACCGCGAAGCCTGCGGGAAGAAATCGGTATGATTTTGAATCAGCTGAAATTAGACCCCGCCGCGACTCGCTGCGACAAAGCGACAAGTGAGCGCTAAAAGAGTGCGTGGATGCCGGGTAACTCGGCAAAAACCCACGGAAGAATCACTTCTTTTGGAATCGAGATGGTACCGTCCGCTTGAAACACCTCCAGCGGATTCTCGAAGACAGAAGAGGTGATTTTATTTGGAGAAATTTCTTGTGCTAGCAGTAACCAATCGCAGGAGCCATTCGGTATGAACGAATCTACGCGCACCAATCAAGTGAGCAATTTCGTCATTGATCAGACACATGGTTATATCATGTATGATATGACTGATTTGGTTCGTGCGATAGGCTTTCCGCGTCAGGTGGCGGGGCTATCGCTGAAAGCTGATGAATTTCATTTGTCATTATTTGCGGTGCGTGAGGAGTACGGGCTGGATGAGGCTGCGTATAGACGGTTAGAGCGGGTATCGTGTCAAGCCGGTGCAGCAATGACTACAGAGCCAGAATTGACCGGTGATTTTCTTAAGCTAAAGGATGACACGACTGACCGTGAAACGATTATTGCGCTCGCTCGATGGGATGAACTAGAGACTTGGCGTGATGCAATTCGTGAGCTGATCCCGCGGGCAGAGTTTATCATTCCGCACATAACGCTCTATACAAATCAGAAGGGCGCGCTTGGGTATAGTGATCGACATAGGGATCGAGTGCGAGTGCTGGATGATACAGTAGCGATGACACTAAGAAATATATTATTAAGGAGTAAATTGTGACCAACCAACAACAAGAATGGCTTGATTTTGCAAAAAGTGTAGCGCACGAAGCGGGCGACATTATGCAAAAATATTTTGGTAAAAAACCGAATGCTCACTTTAAAGCCGACAATACGATCGTGACCGTTGCCGATGAGGAAATCAACCAGCTTGTGATCCAGCGAGTAACTGAGCGATATCCAGCCCATGATATTGACGGCGAAGAAGCGAGCGACCGCCGTGGCTCGGACCATGTGTGGGTGTGTGATCCGATTGATGGCACGGCACCTTTTGCGATGGAGCTACCAGTATCGGTGTTCTCGTTAGCGTTGGTGATTGATGGCCAGCCAGAAATTGGTGTCATTTATGCACCGTTTAGTGATCATTTGTATTGGGCGGTCCGTGGCCGGGGTGCGTTTATGAATAGTAAACAGATTTACGTGAATAAGAAGACTTTTGGTGGAATGACTGGGATGAACGTAGATTGGTGGCCGAGTGCCCAGTGGGATGTTATGCGGGTGATTCACGATTTAGCGTATGAGAAGGGCGCATACGTCACAGCACCAGGAAGCACGACGCATGCGGCAGCCTTAGTAGCGCGTGGTGGATTCGCCGCGTCGGTCTTTGCTGGCACGAAGGGTAAAAATGTTGACATTGCGGCGGCGAAAGTCATCGTCGAGGAAGCTGGCGGTAAGGTGACTGATCTTTTCGGACGGGAGCAGCGGTATGATCAGGATATCTGCGGTGCTGTATTAAGCAATGGAATCGTTCATGAGGAGATAGTAAAAGCGATGAGGAGACTAATAGAATGATGAACAGGCAACAGGAAAGTTTGATTAATAATTTAAACAAAGCAGTGAATATAAGGTAGATAAGGAGGAAAAATATGAAATTCAAACACGGAACACGCCGCCGAGCGGCAGAATATGAAAAAGACTGGGTGCAGCGCTGGAAGGACGACCAGACGTTCCAGAAGTCGGTGGCGCAGCGGCCGGCGGATAACGCCTATGTCTTTTATGATGGGCCGCCGTTTATCACTGGTGTGCCGCACCACGGGACGCTGCTCAGCAGTATCGTGAAGGACGCGGTGCCGCGCTACTGGACGATGAAGGGCAAGCGCGTGGAGCGCCGTTGGGGCTGGGATTGCCATGGCCTGCCGGCAGAAAATTTCGTCGAAAAGCAGCTGAACATCGTGAATCGGCGGCAGATTGTGACGAGTAGCGTTAAGCGAGTCAAGCTGGTAAATGATTTCGATAGTGCAACGAAAGTTATTACTAAAGTTGCTGACTGGATGGAGCAGCGAGGTTATGGTAGCAGCAGCTGGGATGCCGACAACCTAACGCCAGATAAATTAACAGAGGAATTTGGGAGAGATAATTTTTATGTAGCTTACGATGACGATAAGTTAGTGGGGGGTGTCGTTATAAGTAATGAGGATATTTATAAGTTTTTTGCTGGCAAAAAGGATAATGGCACGTCGGTTGGTTATCTCTATAAAATGGCGGTACTACCGGAATTCCAAGGGCAAGGTTATGCGGATGCAGTGTTAAAAGAAGCTTTTCGCTTAAGTAAGCAGGAAGGGGTCAAAGAGATTCGCATAGAGGTTGGCGAGCATCAGCCTAAATTGGTGAATTTGTATGAGCGCAATGGATTTCAAAGAGTTGGTGAGCATATGTCTACCGAAACAGGGGTCAACTGGTTGCTATATAGTCTCGAAGTGAGTAGCTCTCCGGATTCTATGTATGGTCAATCATTACTGCTGGACAAAGACGGTAATCCGTTGCCGACTATCAGCCTGGAGAAATATATCACCAAGGCGCGCGAAAGTATGGTGGCCAACAGTGAGACGTGGCAGGGCGTGATCGACCGCATCGGCCGGTGGGTGGACTTTGAGGGCGCCTACCGCACTATGGACAAGGACTTTATGGAAAGCGTGTGGTGGGCGTTTAAGCAGCTGTACGAGGCGGGCAAAATCTACGAAGGCGAAAAGGTGCTGATGTACGACACCAAGTTCGCCACTCCGGTGAGCAAGGCCGAAGTGACCATGGATAACGACGCCTACCAAACGGTGACCGACCCGAGCGTGTATGTGAAGTTTAAGTTGCCTGATGAAGACGTTGCTGTTTTGGCTTGGACGACCACCCCGTGGACACTACCGGCCAACCTGATGCTGGCGGTCAATCCGGAGATGACGTACTGCGAGGTGCTGGTAGGTGGCGAAAAGCTAATCATCGCCGAAGAAGCCCTGGGGCGTGTATTGCAGGACGAAAAACACCAGCCGCTTGATTACGACGTGCTGCGGAAATTCCCCGGCAGCGAATTGGTCGGCAAAGCGTACCAGCCGCTCGATACGG
>CAMURE010000012.1 GCA_947097375.1 uncultured Candidatus Saccharibacteria bacterium | reverse complement strand
CAATGATAATTACTTCTGCTGGGCTGACCGTACCCTGTACATAAGGCTCTGCGGCTTGCCAATTCATGCGGCGATGGTGTATCTCTTTGCCGCTCATGAGGTGTTGCAGGTCAACGGCCATTACCTTCGTATCGTATACGAATGGGTCATCCCAATGCTGCCACTCCTGACGGTTGTTGTGATAATAGAGGTATGTTGCGCCACGGTGGTAGTCATCGGTCGACATAGTAATTGAATTAATGTTTAGCTCCTCCAGCCGCTCCCGGAGCTTTTTGACGATGGTTGATTTACCAGAGCCACTACGGCCAGCGATATGGATGATGCGCGGAGAGTTTGCGGTAGGGGTGAGAATATCAGAAACAATAGTATCAATGTCAAGCTCCGGCTGAATTGACAGCGCCTCCCGCCCCTCGTGTTGTCGTCGGAAGTCGTAGTGCGCCTGCCACTCACTGGTAGCCATTATTTCACCGGTCACTTCCATGAATATATTACCAAACTGGTCAGTAAATTGTTGCCATGATCCATTATCTTCTAATTCAGCTTGTACTAGGCCGTCGTTTTCGAAAAAATCAATAACGACACCGGGTAGCGGTTCGGCGCGTAGTTTGCGGATAATTGGCACCTCATCGTTGCGGTAGTATTCATATAATTCTCGGCTAATGTCAGTCGTTACTTCTAATCGACGCAAACCATCGTTACTTCGAAGGCCGTTATCCTTGAGAGTTGCTTCATACTGCAGCTCGCCGGTATCTCGCTTCAAGGTTGAGCGGAGGCGCAGGCTGAATGGCTCGTCCGGGTGCGATAGATAAAACTGTTCAATCGGCTCAGCTTCTTTGCGTAGATCGGTGAGTTTTTCTGGAAAGATAGCTATGAATTTACGCTCAATCTCTACGGGCAATCTCCCTTCAAATTCGGGTGTGTGGATAAGTGATTCGATTGACATAAACGTTGCTCCTTTGGTGTGTGTTGATGACACTAGTGATTGTAGTGTAGAATTACTTCTATGAATAGCAAGTATAATTTGACTCAACCATGATTGACCAATTTATCCCCGAACATCACATTCAAAAGCATATCCTCGGTGTATTAATGCATATGAAATATGCACGGTTTCGAGATATGCGGCCGTCAAAAGTCGATACTAATCTCTATACCTACCACTTAAATATATTGAAGAAGCGAGGACTCATCATCAAGACTGATAATGGATACTGCCTTGGGCGGGAGGGTCTGTCGTATGTCGATAGAGTTAGTATTAAATCACTCAAAATTCGTACCCAGCCAAAAATTATTACTATGATTGTTATCCAAAATACCAATGGCGATGTGCTACTCCAGCGACGCACTAAGCAGCCACATATCGACACCTGGACGCTACCATATGGCAAGCTGCATATTGATGATGAGTCGGTACTCAGCGCCGCTCAGCGGGAGGCGCGCGAGAAATTGGCGGTGGACAAACTACCGCTAACCCATGCAGGTGATTGTTATATTCGCGTCCTGATTGAGGGGGAGATATTATCATCGACACTGGCGCACGTATTTTATGGTGAGACCGATGAAGTCGTGGCGAGCGAAGAACTCGTGTGGGCTCGCCCACATCGATTAGCAGATTATGACTTGGCGCCAGCGGTTGAGCAAATCGTAGCGCGAACATTCTTTCGGGACCCGTTCTTTTTTGAGGAATTTGTGGCAGAATTAAAGTAAGTAATTGAAAGGAGAAACTATGACAATTGATGAGTATGCCAAGAAGGCTATCGCGACACTAATTGGTACGCATGAATATGGGGACGTTGATGCGCGACTGATGGCACAAGTGCTTGGACTGGTTGGCGAGTCGGGCGAAGTGGCTGAAAAGTTCAAAAAGCTGGTTCGCGACAAGCAGGGCATATTAACAGACGATGACCGCACAGAAATTCTCAAAGAATTAGGCGACGTGCTGTGGTATGTCAACGCGGTGGCGCACCTGCTCGGTTCTAGCCTCGAGGAAGTTGCCCGGATGAATAACCAAAAGCTCGCCAGCCGCCAAGCCCGCCAGCAGCTGCATGGGCAGGGTGATAATCGCTGATCATAGCACAACGCCAAGGGACAGCAGTTTATCGGTTATTCCCATAATGATCATTTGTTCGGTTTGCGCCTGTGTTGCTTGGCGCACTGCGAGGAAGGTATGCATACCGCAAGCCGCCGCTGTGTCGAGGTTATTTTGATGATTGTCAATAAACAGTACGTGCTCTGGATGGTCAGATAGGTTTAATGCCGAGAGGGCAGATGTAAATGCACCCTGTTCAGGTTTGTGGTGGCCGATCTGCCACGATAAAAGACATGGCCTAAAATCGTCATAGATGCCTGCTTGTTGCAAGATAGCAGAGTGGCTCGGCATAGCATTACTGAGGATACCGATCTGTAGTCCATGCGTTGTCAATGAACGTGCAAATGTAATGACATTTTGGAAGTATACTTGATGATCACGGAAGCCGCGAGTTAGCCGATCGTATTGCTCTGGGGATGGATGATCACAACCTAGCCTCCGCAGAAATACGCTCTCGTCTATGAAACCGCTTTCGTAGTCGTGCAAAGCTTTTGGCCATTGTTGGTCGAAATGTTCGGGGTTATGCAGGGCGTTTCTCAGGTCACTTTGGATGTCGTAGTCGCTTACAAGTACACCACCAACATCAAAAAGGATTGCTGAAATTGCTGAATCGTTCATATCTGATATTGTAGCATGTACTACTTTTTCTCTTTTCATTGAACTCCCATACAATATGCGCTATACTCAAGCATAAGGGTAATTATGCGCATTTCTGACAGTAGTATTGAGAAGATTTTGCGCCAGGGTGAGGTAATTTCTGAGTCACGGCTGGCTGAGTTAAAAATGGAGGCGGAGCGCACGCACCATTCATTGCAGACGATTATCTTGGAACATAAGGTTCTGAGTGAGGTACAGCTTGGGCAAAAAATTGGTGAATATATCAATGTGCCGTTTGTGACCATTGAGCCAAAGGATATCCCTGATGACGTTCTCAAGCGTATCCCCGAGCACATCGCTCGCCAGTATAATGTTGTACTGTTCGCGGTTGATGATAATGGCGTCCTGAGCCTGGCGATGGAAGATCCCGACGATGTACAGGCGCTGAACTTTATCCAGAAAGAGATTGGCTACAACATCAAAGTGTTCCTGGCGACAAAAAATAATATCCTTGATTGCCTGGAGAATTATCGCGGTAATATTACCGATGAGCTGGACGAGGTGGTGTCAATTCAGAGTGGTGCTGAAGCAGAGTCGCAAAATGTTTCTGAGGAGGAAATTTCTGAGAATTCGCCGATTGCGCAGACGGTTAACTTGCTGCTGGAATATGCTATCAAGTCGGGTGCCTCGGACATTCATATCGAGCCGCGTGAAGAGTTTGTTCAAGTTCGCTATCGAATTGATGGTGTGCTCAAAGAAGTGAATAAATTGCCACGCAATGTTCAGGGTGCGCTGGTTAGTCGTATCAAAATCCTGTCAAATTTGAAAATTGACGAACGCCGCGTGCCGCAAGACGGTCGCTTCAAGATCAAGGTCTCGGGTAAGCAATACGCGCTGCGCGTGTCGACGCTGCCGATCGCTGATGGTGAGAAAATCGTCATGCGTATTTTGGACGAGTCCAATCAGGCGGTTGCCCTCGATAGTCTCGGCTATTGGGGGTTGTCACTGAGTACACTTAAGGACGCCATGGCGCAACCAAACGGTATGATCTTGGTGACCGGACCAACTGGTTCGGGAAAATCAACTTCCTTGTTTAGTGTATTGTCAGAACTCAACACGCCTGACGTTAACATCTCAACCATCGAAGACCCGGTCGAGTACAAAATCCCTGGTGTCAACCAAACCCAGACCAATGCCAAGGCTGGTATGACCTTTGCCTCAGGACTGCGTGCATTGCTCCGTCAAGACCCGAACATCATCATGGTTGGAGAGATCCGTGACGGCGAAACCGCCAACTTGGGCGTGCAGGCGGCGCTGACTGGACACTTAGTGTTCTCGACCCTCCATACCAACAACGCCGCAACTTGTTTGCCGCGTCTCCTTGATATGGGAATTGAGCCGTTCTTGATCGCCTCGACGGTCAAGGCGGTGATTGGTCAGCGCTTGGTGCGGCGGCTATGCATGCACTGTCGTCAGCAGTATGTGCCGGATGCCGAGGAGCTAGCCTATATCGTCCAGATGTTCAATCTCAAGCAGGGCTCGATGCAGCGATTACATGCGTTGGAGCAGCAGGCGGCGGCTGATAAGATTGGCGGTAGTACGCCACTCGGTTCAACTGACGTAACGATTCAGTACTTGTGGCGACCAAATCCTGAGGGCTGCGATGAGTGCGGCCATAATGGCTTCAAGGGGCGTGTTGGTATTTACGAAGTCCTCGGTATTTCGATTCCAATCCAAAAGATGATCACCGCTAATGCTACTAGTAATGAGATCCAGCAGCAGGCGATTACCGAAGGAATGGTGACAATGCAGACAGATGGTTTCGTTAAATCGCTGCGCGGCGTGACAACGCTAGAGGAAGTTTTGAGAGCAACAAGGGAGCAATAAATGACAAAATTTAAATATATCGCAACTAAAAATAATAATCAGCCGATCAATGGCGAGCTAGAAGCTAGTAGTCGCGCCAGTGCCATCCAGCTCATTCAAGCCCAGGGTATGAAGCTCGTTGACCTCAAGGAGGCGGGTGATGAAAAGAAGGGCTTTCGCCTTGGGGGCGGTAAGAAGTCAGTACCAACTGAGGAGCTGGTTGGTTTTACCAGGCAGCTCAGTACCATGGTGTCTGCTGGCGTGCCGATTCTTCGGTCACTCAACTCAATGGCGCAGCACGCTGAGAGTCCGCATTTTCGCGAGATTTTGAATGCAGTGTCCAAGGAAATTGAGGGTGGTACCTCGTTTGCTGATGCACTGAGTAAGCACCCCGAGGCCTTCAGCGATGTGTATGTCAATATGGTGCGCGCTGGTGAAGCGGGCGGTATTCTTGATGATATTTTAAAGCGGCTGGCCCTGCAGCAGGAAAAGAACTCATCAATGAAAAAGAAGATCAAGAGTGCTATGACCTATCCAATGGTGCTGATTGTCATCACCATTGGGGCATTCTTTGGCTTGATGATCTTTGTCCTACCAATGATTGGTAAGACGATTAAGGATCTGGCGGGTGAGGACGCGGAGTTGCCGGCGTTGACGCAGATACTAATGAGCTTGAGTCAGTTTATGGTGAGTTTCTGGTATATTATTTTCCCGCTATTGTTTGGCGGTGTGTATGCTCTTCTTCGCTATATCAAGTCGCCAAAAGGCAAGGTTAAGTTTCACCATTTTGTACTGAAGGCGCCGATCATCAGCAAGATTATTCGCAAGGTGGCGGTAGCACGATTTACGCGTACCTTCTCGGCGTTGATTGGTGCGGGTGTGTCGGTACTGGAGGCACTGGAAGTGACAGCTCGGGCAGTTGGTAATACGGTGTATCAAGATTCGCTGCTTGACGCTGCCAAGCGCATTAAAAATGGTGAAGTTTTGTCGCGGATCATCAATGAACGCGAGGATCTCTACCCGCCGATTGTTGGCCAGATGCTGTCAGTTGGTGAGGAAACAGGGCAGACAGATAAGGTGCTGGTCAAGGTGGCGGATTTTTATGAGGAAGAGGTCGATGCGGCGATTAGCGGTTTGAGCTCGACAATTGAGCCAGTGATGATCGTCTTTATGGGCGGTATGGTTGGCTTGATCGCGGCGGCGGTGATGATGCCGATTACTGGATTAGCAAATCAAATTAAGGCATAGTTGGTTTTTCAAAATGCTTATGCTATACTTAACAAAAAGAAAAGATGTGGGCAAACGATAGTGGCAAATATTTTCTACAAGTCAAAGCCGATCATCGGGCTTGATATTAACAAGGCTGGCGTTCGGGTGATGTCAGTCGATATGGCACGGATGACGGTGCATGGATACGGCGCAATTGAGCTGGATCCGGCGAAGGACGAGAGTGATGATCGGGCAGAGTATCTCTGTGGCAAGATCAATCAAATGTTTGAAAAGAATATTGTCGGGCGGCTCGGCAGTAACCGTGTGGTGCTGGGACTACCGACGACCAAGACATATGCGCGAACCTTTGCGCTGCCGATCAAACAGGAAAATAAGATTGAGGAGGCGGTGAATCTCGAGGTTGAGCAGTATGTGCCGATGCCACTTGACTCACTCTATGTTGACCATCAAATTATTAAGCGCGGCAAAGAGAACTTATCAGTATTGATGTGCGCAGTGCCGCAAAAGATCGTTGATGAGCAGCTGGCAATTGTTGAATCGTGCGGTATTGAGGTGGCGATGATTGAGCCGAGTATCAATGCGGTGGCGCGACTACTTGAGCGAACCAAAGAGGGGGCGCTGCCAACGGTTATTGTCGATATTGGTCCAGCAACAACTGACATTGCTATTCTTGACGCGGCAATTCGTGTGACCGGCGGTCTAAATATTGGTGGCAATACGCTGACCCTTGATATCGCCAAGAAGTTAAATGTGCCACTCGAGACAGCACACCAATTCAAGGTGCTCAACGGCCTTAATACCGGCCCTCGCCAAGAAAAAATTACTGAGGCATTACGGCCAAGTTTGCAGCGCATCATTGGTGAAATTCAGAAAGTCATTCGCTACTATACTGACCGCTTTCCAGATGAATCACGCCTCGAGCAGGTACTGATCGTTGGTAGTGGTAGTAGTGTGCCGGGGCTTGGTGAGTACTTTACGGGTGAGCTGACCTTGCCAGCGCGAGTAGCTAGTCCGTGGCAATCGCTGAACTTTAATAACTTAGCGCCACCAGCCAAGCAGCTGCGGCCACGGTTCATGACGGCGGCCGGCTTGTCGCTAGTACGAGCGGAGGAGATTTGGCATGATTAATCTATTACCGCCAAAAGTTAAGCGAGAAATTATCGCCGGTCGATCAAATGTACTGTTATGGCGCTACTGTGTTGTGTCATTAATCCTTGGCTTCTTGCTCATTGTAGCAACAGCGGGTATCTACTTGATCATGGCGCATGCAAAAACGACTGCCCAAGAGACGATTGAGACGGGTAATCGTCGAGCGCTACAATACCAAAAGGTTCAGCAGGATTATGATTCGTTCAGTGCAAGCCTTAAGATCGCCAAGGCAATTCTCGATAAGGATGTACGGTATTCAAAGGTGGCTCTCAAGATTGCCCAAGCAATGCCATCGGGAACAATTCTGCAAACCTTGACATTGGATAGCCAAAAAATTGGATCACCGATGGTTATCAGTGCACGCGGTAAAACATATGGTGATGCACTGCGGCTCAAGGATAGCTTTCAGCAGTCGAACCTCTTTAAGGATGTTAATCTCGCCTCAGCAGTGGCTGAGAAAGAGAATAAGGATAGCTACCCGATCAATATTACAATTAATGTGACGATGGTGCCGGAGGTGGCGAAGCAATGAGTGAGAGAAAACGAGAGAAAATGACGCCAGCAGTGACTATGCGGATTGTCTTTGCGCTATCACTAGTATTGATCTTGGTTGGTATGGGGGTGGTTGTCTACTTTGGCTACACCATGTTACAAGGCACCGCTGAGGAAGTTTCTAAGATCCAGACTGAGGCAAAAGCGGTTGACGCTAAGGTGCAAGATCTAGCACGGCTAGAAAAAGAGATGGAAAAATATAAAGATAGTGTTACCAAGGCGCAGCAGCTGGTGGCAGAAACCCAGCAGTATCAGTATCAGAACCAGATTATTAATGACCTTACCGCCTACGCAAATAAGTCTGGGGTGGGCATCGCCGGGTTTACGTTTGCATCAGGATCGGCCGGAGCAGGAGCGAAGTCAAGCTCGGGCTCATCAGGTAGTTCGAGTACGAACACCAGCTCTGGTTCAAATAATGCCGCTAGCACCACTGGGCCAAAGAGTATGAAGGTGTCTGTTCGCCTCAACGAAAAAACAGACTACATGGCACTCCTTCGATTTATGCATTTAATTGAGCAGAACTTGACACGGATGCAAATTGCTAGTGTTAGTATGTCCAAGACCGAGGGGGCTGGCCAAGTGAATACACAAACTCTGGATGTGGAGGTATATGTTCGATGAAAAATTCACCTGATATTTCACAAATTGGTACGCTACTCTCACACTTTTTCCGCCGCTATCATGTCATTCTCTACACGCTAACGGTGGTGGTTGGTGTGTCGGTGGCGATCTTCCTCCTGTACAGCCTGCTCGCCTCATCAAATCCGAAAGAAGATACTATCCAGCAGCAGACGACGCGATTTGACCAGAAGACGATTGACCAAATTAACAGTTTCCGCACACGCGACACCGCCAATGCTAATTTTAGTCTACCGGCCGGGCGGACAAATCTGTTTGCCGAATAGCGTGGATATCGCTATAATGTGAGAAGTATGCTAATTTCTGCTGAACGATTTGATAGAGCACCAGTAATGAGCCTGCAAACCGGCTCGGAGCTGGCGCGGACATCGCGGGCGGTGATCGACCCGCGCAATTTATCAATCGTGGCGTACGAGCTAGAAGGGCCGACACTTGACCAATCGCCGACTTTGCTGCGAATCGCTGATGTGCGGGAAATTGGGCCGCTAGGTCTGATCATTGATTCCGCGGACGAGCTGATTATGCCAAGCGATGTCCTGAAGATCAAGGAAGTGTATGAATTTCAGTTTGCACTCATCGGCAAGCATATCATTGACGAGAAAAAGCGTAAGGTCGGCAAGGTCATCGGCTACACGCTGGAGGCTGGTAATTTTGTGATTCAGCAGCTCCGGGTGCGGCGGCCGTTACTCAAGAGTTTTGGCGATACCGAACTACTGATCCATCGTTCGCAGATCGTTCGTGTGACTGATGAACATATCGTTGTCAAGACGCCAGAGATTCGCCACAAGGAGCCAGTCGTGCGACCACAAGCAACGTTTGAAAATCCATTCCGAAAGGCGCATCCTGCGGCCGAAGCTGACGGCAGCGACAGCAAATGACTTTAGTGATTGCCAGTTCGTTAGCAATGCAGCGGCTGGGTCAGGTGATTGGGCGTAGCCTGAAGGGCGGTGAGGTGATTGAGTTGGTCGGGGACATCGGCGCTGGCAAGACGACACTAACGAAAGGTATTGCCGAGGGGCTCGACATTGCCGAACCGGTACAGAGCCCGACGTTTACTATTTCCCGTGTGTATCAGTCACCGAGAGGCCTGACGTTGGCTCATTATGATTTTTATCGATTAGGCGAGGTGGGTATCATGGCAGAGGAAATTCGCGAGGTAACCATGCAGCCACAGACCGTGACAGTGGTTGAATGGGCGGGTGCGGTTGAACAGGTGCTGCCGGCCGATCGACTGACAGCAGAGATTATAGCAATTGACGAACAGTCGCGGCGTGTCACGCTGAGTGCTGGCGGGCCGACGAGCCAGGCGCTCCTCACGGCAATCTGCGCGGCAGACGAGGAGTTGGCGTGATCATTCTGCTTGATACATCGACGATGACGTGCTATCTGACGATCGTTCAGGGCGATACCCGGCGAGATGTAATTTGGGAGGCAGGTCGTGGTTTGGCCCGGGGGCTGCTACGATTTTTGGACGAGCAGACAGGCGGCATTCACCACATCAGTGGTATCGGCATCATGCGTGGGCCGGGTAGCTTTACGGGACTGAGGATTGGCTGTGCGGTAGCAAATACGTTGGCGGGGGAGCTTGGCATTCCGATTGTTAGCAGTAGTGGTGATCATTGGAGGGACGACTGCCTGGAGCGGTTGAAGCGTGGTGAGAACGACGTGGTTATTCTCCCTGAATATGGTAGTCAGGCTCACATTACAACCCCGCGTAAATAGTGGTATTTTCATCCGCAATATCGTACAATAAAGGTAAGGCGGCTTTAGATTAGTGGCTCGGGCCGTTTTATTGCATCAGTTGAATATGGTCGGTCGTTGATATATTTCTCGAGGCGCATACTCGAGGCGGGTGACCAAAAAAGAAAGGAAATCATATGGCAGGAATAGTTATTGGCGGCTTGGTTGGCGCAGCACTTGGTGTGGGTGGATTTTACGCCTATCAGCGGACACGGCAAGCTCGTGGTAAGTCACAAATTGAGCGGGACATTGCCGAGGCAAAAAGTAAGGCTAGCGACATTGTCCTCAAGGCTAAGGACGAGGCCTTAAAAATCGAAAATGAGCGCCGCCGCGAGTGGCAAAAGACCGAGAATCGGTTGGCGGATCGCGAGCAGACGCTGGATCGGAAATTGGATGAGCTAGATAAGCGAGCAGAGAAGTTGCGTGCACACGAGGATGAAGTTGATAATCTCAAGGAAGAGATTCGCACTATTCGTACGCGTCAGCAGGAGAAGCTCGAAAAGATTGCCGGTCTAAAGAAAAAGGATGCTGCCGACAAGCTCATGCAAATTACCGAGCGCGATATTAAGAATGATCTGGTTGGCTTGGTGTCAAAATTACAACACGAGGCTATAGATGATGCTGAGGAACGGGCGCAGATGATCTTGCTCACCGCGATGGAGCGGATGAGCAGCGAGGTGACGGCTGAGCGAACAGTCACAGCTGTCAAGCTGACCGATGATGAGATGAAAGGCCGAATCATCGGTAAAGAGGGTCGCAACATTCAGGCGCTGCAGCGCGAGACCGGTGTTGATATTTTGGTGGATGACACACCGGGCATGATCGTGTTGTCGAGTTTTGATCCGGTTCGTCGGCAGGTAGCTCGTCTTGCCTTGGAGATGTTGATGAAAGATGGTCGTATCCATCCGGCCCGCATCGAAGAAGTTGTTGCCAAGGCGAAGAAGCAGATTGATAAAGAAGTCAAACAGGCTGGTGAAGACGCTATGCGCGAGACCGGCGTTGTTGGTATCCCGAAGGAAATGCAGCGGCTGTTAGGCGAGCTGAAGTTCCGGACGAGCTATGGGCAAAACGTCCTGAAGCATTCCACCGAGATGGCGCAGATGGCGGGGATGATCGCCGAGGAAATTGGCGCTGATGTGCGCATCACGAAAATTGCGACACTGCTGCACGATGTTGGCAAGGCGGTGACGCACAAGATTGAGGGCAAGCATCACCACATCGGTGCCGAGCTAGCGCGCAAATACGGCATGGATGAGCGGATCGTTCACGCCATCGAAGCGCACCACGATGATATCGAGGCGACAACGCCTGAGGCGCTGGTTGTGCGGGTGTGCGATGCCGCCAGTGCTGCTCGGCCAGGAGCACGCAACATTTCAGCCGAGAACTTTGCCGAGCGGATGCGTGATCTGGAAAATGTGGCAACCAGCTTTGACGGTGTTGATAAGGCCTATGCGATTTCTGCAGGGCGCGAAGTGCGGGTGATTGTTCGGCCAGAGGACATTGATGATCTAAGCACATTCAAACTGTCGCGCGATATCGCTACTAAAATTGAATCAACCATGCAGTACCCAGGTACTATCAAGGTTAACGTCATCCGTGAAACGCGGGCAACCGAGTACGCAAAATAATGAGAAGTGGTTGGTTGCCGCATGAGGAGTGGCTGAAGACGCAGGACACTCGGATCGCCAGTGCTGCACTACTGATCGAAAATCCCGCGGGTGAGCTGCTCGTGGTCAAGGCGTACCACAAGACGCATTGGAGTCTGCCTGGTGGTATGGTTGATGCTGGTGAAACGCCGCTACAGGCAGCACTTCGCGAAACCCAGGAAGAGGTCGGGCTGGTCGTTACCGAGGAGGAGGTTTCGTTTTTTGCGGTAGCCTCACGCTCCAGCGACAAAGGACTGGCGCATCAATATATCTTTCGGGCGGTTCTGGATGATGCGCGGCTGGAACGAATTGTCTTGCAGCGGTCAGAAATTGATGCGTATCAGTTCCTGAGCCGTGACGCGGTGCTGGCAAGCAATGAAGGATTTGCGTGGTCAATACCGCATTGGGCCAGTGGTCGGTCAGGCGGCTATGTCGAGACGCAAATCGTTGACAGCGATGACAAACGTCAAGAGGCGGTTACGCAATTTGTGGGATTTGGTTCGTAGGAAAAATAAATGGAGGAGGAATGATGGGGATATTAGTCATCAGTCGACACGGTGAAAGTGAATGGAATCTGCTCGGCAAGTGGACGGGCTGGACTGACGTGGGGCTCACGGAAAAGGGGCGAGCTGACACGGTGCGACTGGGCGCACTACTGAAGGATATCAAGCTCGACGAGGCGTATACGTCGGCGCTCAAGCGAACGCACCAAACGCTGGAAGCACTGCTTGAGGGGCGCGGTAAGGGCAGTTTGCCGACGACACAGGCGGCCGAGCTGAACGAGCGTGACTATGGTGATCTGACCGGTAAAAATAAGTGGGAAGTCAAGGCTGAGATTGGCGAGGAAGCGTTCAATGGCATCCGACGCGGTTGGGATTATCCGGTGCCGGGCGGTGAAACGCTCAAAGATGTTCACACGCGGGTCGTGCCGTATTTTGAACGAGAGATTTTACCAAAATTACAGGCCGGTGAGAATATTCTACTGGTGGCACACGGCAATTCTATCCGCGCACTGATGAAGCACCTCGACCACGTACCAGAAGCGGATATGGCACACGTCGAGATGCCGTTTGGTCAGTTGTTGGTCTATACCTTCGAGCCGACGTCTGATCTACCGACGAACAAAGACGTGTTGTCGGTGGAGATTGAGGCGGTGAACGCATAAATCTACGAGAGAGCTTAACTAAGACTCAAAATGATACGCATCTAAGCTTGGTGTGTAGAGTCTCACCACTCAAGTTCATCAATTAAATATTCATCATTACCATTTGTCGGATTATCATCGTCATTTACTAGATCATCTCTGCGTTCTGCGACCTTGACCAAGGCTGCCATACTGATTCCTCGTGCAGCGAGCTCTTCTTCTGAGGTGAAAAAATGGTCGCGGCTTAGAAGCAATTTACCAATCCTTCTGTGACCCTCTTTTTCATCGATGAGACCTTGCTCGATCTGATCACCGATCTCCCGGCATGCTCTCGCTCTGCGGATATTATCCTCTGATAGTACTTTATCCATTCCTACGGTCTCATCAACACCGTAGGCCTCCGAAAGTCCTGAATGAACATAGACTTCAATTCCTCCGGGAGGATCCCACAACTTCTTCCCGGGAGGCGGCTCTGGCCAATCCATTTCTCGACGCCAACGCGGCTGAAAAAATGAGCGTAGTCTATCTTTTATACCCATGTTTACTTTATATATTATCGCACATTACTTCCTCCAGTAAAAGCC
>CAMURE010000011.1 GCA_947097375.1 uncultured Candidatus Saccharibacteria bacterium | reverse complement strand
TAGTACCGTGAATACGATCATTGGTCAACGACTGGTCAGGCGGGTGGCGCCAAAATATGATTCCTATCAATCATCGCCACTCGAGACAGAAACAATTAACTCAACGGTTGGTCATCTTCTACCTAAGACCCAGGCTGATATACCAGCTGTCTCGCAGGATTTAGGCTATAAAGCCTTGCCATTAGCTGGTCAAGCCGCTTATACTTTAGTCAGGGGTCGTGACATGCCACAGACGCCACAGGGCTATTCGGGGCGGTGCGGCTTGTACGAGGTGATGGACGTCACTGAAGAAATTCAGAACCTGATTGTCAAGCGAGCAACCAGTGCTGAGATTCAGCGGCTTGCCATTCAGCAGGGGATGATAACGATGCGCCAAGATGGTTACCTCAAGGCGCTGGACGGCGTGACAACATTAGAGGAAGTAAATCGGGTAGCAGCTGATACAGCGTAAAAGAAAAGGGGGACAATTATGAATAATCAAGAGTTACGCATCGAGATTTTGCTAGAAGAGGTGGTTAAGAAGCGGGCCTCAGACCTTCATATCCAGGTGGGCCTGCCGCCAATGTTGCGTATCGATGGAGCATTAACTCCAGCAACGGGTACGCAGCCACTTGACGAGGCGACAGTGGAGCGGCTAGTGTTTCAGATTCTTGATGAGGATCAGCGGCAGATTTTGCTCAAGGATAAGGAGTTTGACTTTTCATTTGCGTTCGGTACATTAGGACGATTTCGGGTGAATGCCTTTCACGAAAGGGGTAATTTGGCAGCGGCGCTGCGCTTAATTCCGAACGAGATCAAGACTGTGCAGGAACTGGGTATGCCACCAATCGTTAATACATTTGCTGATTTTCCGCGCGGCTTGGTGCTGGTGACGGGGCCAACCGGCTCTGGTAAATCAACGACCCTGGCGGCGCTGGTTGACAAGGTTAACTCCGAAAAGTCGCAGCACATCATTACCATTGAGGATCCGATTGAGTTTACGCATAAATCGAAAAAGTCAGTGGTGGTGCAGCGCGAGGTCCACTACGATACCTATTCGTTCTCGGCAGCGCTGCGCTCTAGCCTCCGTCAGGATCCAGATGTGGTGTTGATTGGTGAGATGCGCGATCTCGAGACGATCTCGGCAGCGATTACCATTGCCGAGACCGGACACTTGGTATTCGCGACACTGCACACCAACTCAGCGGCACAATCGGTTGATCGTATGATTGACGTCTTCCCGCCGCATCAGCAGCCGCAAATTCGGGCGCAGCTATCGAACATTCTGATGGCAATTTGTTCGCAGCGACTGGTGCCGTCTATCGGTGGCGGTCGGGTGGTGGCGGCCGAGATCATGATTGCTAATCCAGCGGTGCGTAACATTATTCGCGAGGGCAAGAGCCATCAGCTGGATGCTGTCATTCAGACGGGTGCTGATCAGGGTATGCAGACGATGGATCGAACGCTAGTGAATCTGGTGCAGAACGGTACGATTACGTATGATAGTGCTCGTGAATTTGCGGTTGACCTAGCGGAGTTCGAGCGGCTTATTCGAGGGTAGCGCATGAAAAAATATCATTATGAGGCCAGGGATTCAGCTACGCAAAAGATAACCAAGTCGGTTGTGCAGGCTGAGAGCGAGGTTGCCGCGGCAAAGTTGCTGAATGCTCAAGGCTTTGTGCCGCTGAAAATTGAGCTGCAGGATGAGCGTGAAGGCTTCTTTCGGCGATTATCAAATAAAATATCGCCTAAGGATAAAATTGTCTTTACTCGGCAATTAGCGACATTGATCGGTGCGGGCTTGCCGCTAGCACAGAGTATGCATACGGTGCTGGAACAAACCCAGAATAAACAGATGCAGGGTATTATTCAGGAGATAATTTCTGATATTGAGGGCGGCCGGCAGCTATCAAGTGCATTTGAGAAGCACCCAGAAGTATTTGACAACGTGTATGTGTCGCTGGTGGCGGCTGGTGAGGTATCAGGAACATTGGACGAAGCGCTGAAGCGTATAGCATCACAGCAGGAGAAGGATGCAGCGATGATCGGTAAGGTGCGCGGTGCTATGGTCTACCCGGCGATTGTGCTATTGGTAATTATCGCAGTGGTGGTGTTTATGCTCGTGATGGTGGTTCCGCAAGTTGAGGGGCTGTACGGCAGCCTGCATAAGGAATTGCCGTTTACGACAAAGGTTATGGTTAGCGTTGCCGGCTTTTTGGCACAGTTTTGGTGGGCGTTGGTTATTTTGCTGGGTATCGGTTTATACTTCTTTCAGCAATATCTCAAGACCGAGGCTGGTATTCGTGCCAAAGATACGTTCAAGTTAAATGTGCCGGTATTTGACGCCATGTTTCGTAAGCTGTATATGGCGCGCTTTACTCGGACTGGCCAAACACTGCTTACTAGTGGAGTGGCCATGCTGGATATGTTGCGTATCACCGCTCGCGCAGTCAATAATTCAATCATTCGTCAAGGTATTGAGCGTGCCAGTGAGAAGGTGAAAGGCGGTAAAGCGTTGTCTGTTTCCTTAAAAAATGAGGATTATATTTTGCCAATGGTACCACAGATGATCAAAATCGGTGAACAGTCGGGTAAAATTGACGAGATGATGGGTAAGTGCGCGCAGATTTACGAAGATGAGCTAGATGAGGAGATTAAGGCAATTACGACGACGATTGAGCCAGTACTCATGGTGGTGCTTGCAGTAGTGGCTGGTGTGATGGTCGGTGCAATAATCTTTCCAATTTATAGCCTAGTCGGAGATATTAGCCTCTAGACAATGCATAAGCAGTACGGTACAATAACGAGAGAAAGTTAAGTCACAGGAAAGGTGGGCAACTTCATGGCTCAGCAAGAAGCAAATAAAGGATTCACGATTATCGAAGTCGTGCTGGTGCTAGCAATCGCTGGACTGATATTTTTGATGGTGTTCTTGGCATGGCCAGCTCTGCAGCGTAGTCAGCGTGATACGCAACGACGGAGCGACGTGACCAGGTTCGTTTCGCAAGTGAATAGTTATGCAACAAATAACAAGGGTAGTATTCCGAAGACTGACACAGGATCAATTAATAGTTTTCTTGATTCGTATATGAAGCGCGGCAATGGCGAGTTCAAGGATCCGCAGACCGGCAATAATTACAGTGTGGTAACTGGTGTGGCTCAGCAGGGTTCAGCGACAACCGAAAAGATGGTGTATGCCACGAGCGCTCAGTGTGATGGTGAAAATATTGTTGCCAAAAGTGGTTCACCGCGGTCATTTGCTGTCAAGGTTCAGCTGGAAGGAAGCGGTGCGTTTTGTAAAGACAACCAGAACTAACCAGGGGTGACGAATTACTGGCGGCCTCCTATTATCAGGGGGCTGCTTTTTTCATGATTTCTTGCTACCATTAACAATATGATGTCAATGACAATACTGGTGATTGTAGCTGTTCTCGGTGCGGTGATGGGGAGTTTTATTGGTGCTCAGGTGTGGCGAGTTCGTGCTCGGCAGCTTGTCGAAGATAAACAGGCTGGTGAGCCAGTTGATACGCTGGAGCTTCGCCGCCTGAAGCCGCTGCTCAAACCTCTCAAGAAAGATCGATCGCGGTGTCTTTCTTGTGGGCACGAGCTACGCTGGTATGATTTGTTACCAGTGGTGAGCTGGCTAGTTACTAGGGGACGCTGCCGGTACTGCCGGGCACCGATTGGCTGGATGGAACTAGGACTCGAGCTGGTGATGGCGGGATTGTTTGTCGCGGTAGCCTGGTATGGCATGACGACGTTTACCGCGCCATTAGTGATAACAAAGGTTGTGATTGCGCTAACAGGGCTATCGTATTTAGCATTCTTGTTCGTATATGATAAGCGATGGTTTTTGCTCCCGGATGTGGCAAATTGGCCATTTGTGATGCTAGGAGTACTATTTGCTGGGATTCATGCAGTAACTGGGCAATTACCGGGCGGAGTGCTTGGACTGGTGGCGGCAGTCATTATCCTCAGTGGTGTATACGCGCTGCTCTATATTGTATCAAGCGGTCGCTGGATAGGATTTGGTGATGTTAAGCTGACACTCGGTCTCTCACTCTTCTTAATGGATTGGCGGCTAGCATTTCTTGCGCTATTTCTAGCGAATTTACTCGGTACGCTACTCGTGTTGCCGGGGATGATTCGAGGCACAGTACAGCGTGGAGCACGAATACCATTTGGGCCATTATTAATCATTGGTTTTCTTATCTCGTGGTTTTTTGGGGTAAGGATCATGGACTGGCTTATCGTGATTTGATAGTGCTTATGCTATAATAATGAGCATATGAAGCGGTGGCAATCCGGGTTTACAATCGTTGAAGTGGTATTGTTCTTGGCGATCACTGGTTTGTTAGCCGTTGGTTTACTGGCCGGCGTGAGTGCTGCACTGCGTCAACAGCAATACCATGATGCTGTTCAATCATTTGCTGGCTTTATTCGTGATCAATATAGTCGAGTGATTAGTATCGAGAATGATCGGGGCGATCGTGACACGTGTCCTGTTGAGGGTGCGATAAATGATGGGGCTCGTGGTCAATCAAGTTGTGTTGTTGTTGGTCGTTATGTCAAATCTACTAACTCTGAGGCACGTTCATTTGCTGCCTATCCGCTGTACGCTCTGAAGCGCTCGGGAGTGTGGACGTATAGCTATAGTGAGAGCGAAGCAGACACCTATGCGGTTGGTTGGAATGCACAGGTGCGCTCACTCACGGCGACTAATACCATTGGTAGAGAACTAGCTTTATTAATATACCGCGATCCAGATAGTGGACAGGTTGTCGTACGCACGAACGACACCCTCTATTCACCAGCTAATATTAGTAATTTTATCCGTAATATGCAGCCGAATGGCGGCATGTACACGGCTGATCTACAGTTGCGGCAGCGAGAGTTTTGTGTTTATGATACTGGCTGGTCAGTCGGGCAGAGACTATCGGTCTTCTTGGGGGCAAAGGCTGGCTCGAGCGAGGCGGTGACGGTTGGGCATGCGACAAAGAGGTGTAATAATGAAGCGACGGCATAGCACACGAGGCGACACGATCATTGAAGTAGTCATGGCAGTAGCGATATTTAGCATGCTAGCGATCGGTATCATGGCGCTCATGAACAGTGGCATTGCAATGGCCCAGCGATCATTAGAGCTAACGCTTGTGCGACAGCAGATTGATAGCCAAGCAGAAATGCTGCGCTATATCCATGACAAGTCATCTCAGTCCGGCGGCTCATTTATTGCCCTTTGGAGTGTAATAAAAGGTCGCACGATCGACCACGCTAATTCTATCCTGAATGCTGATCGATGCCCAGAGACGATGCCGAGCGGGGGGTTTGCGCTGGTATCAAACAAAAATACCTTTCAGTTGATTACTAATAAGTATGAATTATCGCCGACATATGCCAAGATCTCAACTGACCGAAATCCGATTTCTCAAGGCATTTCAATCCAATTGGTACGTGTTGAAGGCGGCCGCGCGTATGATGCGTATATTCAGGCCTGCTGGATGAGCGTTGGGACCGACCGACCAATGACCACTGGGACGATTGTGAGGATATATGACACGGCAGTGTAGACGACACGGATTTACCCTGATTGAGCTAATGCTAGCGATGGCATTTGTATCGGTGCTATTGCTGGCGATTGCCACAATAGCAATTCAGGCCGGTAAGCTATATAATCGAGGCCTTACACTCAAAAGTATTAATCAGTCTGGTCGTGAGATTGGCGATATCCTGCGGCGTGATTTTCTGCAGGCTAATGCTGGCAAGATAAGTGGCAATACCAGTTCGGCCGTTGTGATGGTGCAGGCGGGTGGTGCTGATCGAAGTGGCCGACTCTGTCTAGGGGACTATTCATATGTCTGGAATGTGCCAAAGGTGGTCTCTGGAGAAGTGAAGGCTGGTGCGGGTATTATTACCGAAGTTGGTGGACCCCATTCTGGTCGTCCGATTAATTTTGCTCGGGTAATCGACCCAGATGGTATGCTGTGCCAGAAAAATCAAACGACAGGGGCGTACATATCGACAGTTGCGACGGATAAGGTGACGCACCTTCTCAAGCCGGCCGGGTCAAACGATGTAGTGTTGGCAGTTCACCGCATGAAAGCAGCGCGAGTAGCGGGTGATAGTGGCGCAGATAGCCTGTATCGTTTAGAATTTGTCCTTGGAACCAGCCAGCTTGAGGCGGTCAACACAGCTAATGGCACCTGCAAGCCACCGGCAGACGACAGTGAGAATCTCGATTTTTGCGCAATAAATAGCTTTGAGATGATTGTGAGGACAAATGGATAAAATAGAGAGAGATAATCAATCGGGCGCGGTATCGTTATTTGCAGTGATTTTTGCGACGTTACTATTAACAGTTTTAATGCTTGGCTTTATGCGGCTGATGATGGCTGATCAGCGGCAGGCTCTGAATAATGAGTTGTCACAGAGTGCGTATGATGCGGCCCTGTCTGGTGTTGAAGACGCTAAGCGAGTCGTACGTGCTTGTCAAAAACGAGATAATGGAGGTAAGGCCTGCGAGCAGCTACGACTACCCAATGACTGTAAAGTAGTCGCGCGTGCGGGTGTTGCCGGTAATGTGGCCGCTAACGAGACACTGATTCAGTCGCGTCGCTCAGGGCATGGTAAAGAGTTTAACCAAGCCTATACCTGCGTTAATATTACGATGGACACAGAAGACTTCCTGATAAGTATACCCGAAGGGTCGTCTCGCCTTGTGCCATTGAAGGCTAAATCTGAGTTCAATAAAGTTGTTCTTGAGTGGTTTACCAAAGAGGATGCGAACGGTAACGTTGCTGCTGGGCGAGTAAAGAATGCTGCTGCAGTAGCAACTTCATTGCCGGCATACAGTGACTGGGATGAGTCACCGTCTCGGCCCGCCCCCGCGCTACTGCGTGCCCAAATGATTTTCCCCGGTGATACATTTGACCTTGCTAGTCTTGACAGCTATCGTGTTGTGACAATGTTTCTCTATCCGCGAACACTGAGCCTCCCGGGGCCGACAAATGGGAGCGTATCGGCAATTAATTTACCGCGGGCGAGCGGCGGCGGGCAGTTTAACAATACCCCGACACCGGTGAGCTGCTCTCCGGATTTTGCGAATAGTGGCTACTCATGTCGAGCTATGATTGATATATCACCTGTTACGACTGCCGCCAGTGTTAACTCATTCTTGCGTCTGACGCCACTGTACCGTATGTCACATGTAAGAATCGCTCTATACAATGGTGCAGAACCTGTCAGGCTTGATGGTATTCAGCCGGCAGTTGACGCGACTGGCCGCGCTAGTAATGTGTTTCGACGGGTTGAGGCGCGCCTTCAGATAGGCGATGACTTTCCGTACCCTGAAAATGCCGTTGATCTTGAGAATAGCCTTTGCAAGGATTTTTCGGTGACCGAAGGCAGTGTGACACCGGGTAATTGTCGACCGTAGTTCCTTGAGCCTATCTCGTATCGCTATGAAAGCGTTCGTGAATATCCTTGAGGTGCTGGTCGGTGACGTGTGTGTAAATCTGGGTCGTGGCGATATTGCTATGGCCAAGCATCGATTGTACCGCCCGTAGGTCCGCTCCGTTCATCAGAAGGTCAGTGGCAAAACTGTGGCGCATAGTGTGCGGGCTGACGTGCTTGGTAATACCGGCGAGGCGGGCATAGTGCGACACCATCCGCTGAATCGAGCGAGCACTGAGCCGACGATAATCCCCAGAAACTGACGGTTTTGCTGATCGCCGGCTATAGCTGATAAACAGAGCTGGCAGACTATCGGTTCGTGCGCTAAGGTAATTTTTTACGTGTTCGGCGGCTGATGCTGAGACAAATACTGGTCGATCTTTCTGGCCCTTGCCGCGTACCGTAAATTCGCGTCGAGCGAGATTGATGTGGTCGCGGTTCAAGTTAACGAGTTCTGACACGCGCAGCCCACTCGAAAACAAAAGCTCTAGAATTGCACGGTCACGAAGACCCGATTCATCGTCTAGTGGGACCTGCTCGATGAGCCGCACCACCTCATCATAGTGAAGAAATGTGACTTGTTTGCGGGCGGTCTTTGGTAGGGTGATCTTGTCGGCGGCTAGCGAAGAGATATCACGTTGTGATAAATACGTCAATAATCCACGCAGAGCAATCAAGTGATAATTTTGTGTAATTAACAACAGCTCCTCACCGGTGTTGTTATTTTTATAACGATTTAGCCAGAGGCGATACTTACGAATTGTCTCTGATGTTATTTTTGCAACATCAATATCACCGGCAAAATCAATGAAGCGCTCAAGGTATAATTTATAGTTCTCAATAGTGCGAGGGCTGCGACCACCTTCAACTTCTAGGTGCTCTAAGAAATCTGCTAGTGCTTCAGAGAGATACATAGTTTAATTTGAACAACATCTATATCGTTTATCAAATGGATACTTTTTGCTATGATGAAGAAAAATAAATGCACGAAGGAGGCATATGGATAATTCAAAGAATAATATCTGCGGCATTGAACGAACACTGATTGTGTTCAAGCCTGATGCAGTACAGCGGGGGATTGTTGGCGAGATCTTGCAGCGATTTGAGCGTGTTGGTCTTAAAATCATTGGCGTCAAGATGGTGGCTCCGGGTCGCGACCACTACTTTGCGCATTACGAGACAATAGGCAAGATGGTGACCCGTCGTGGTGAAGAAATTTTTGATATGACGCTCGATATGATGATGGACGGACCGGTGATTGCTATGGTGCTTGAGGGGGTTGAAGCGGTCGCTGTAGTGCGCAAAATCGTTGGTCCAACTGAACCAAAATCTGCCGACATGGGTACAATCCGTGGTGACTATTCACATGTTAGCTTTGGCTATGCCAACGAGTGCCAGAAAGGCGTGCCGAACCTGATTCACGCATCGGGTGACCCTGACGAGGCGGCGCAGGAGGTTGCTCACTGGTTTAAACCTGAAGAATTGATGGATTATGCGACACTAAACGAAAAGTTTACTCGGTAGCATTCTCGTCACGGATAACCACCCGTGCTATAATTAGCATGGGTGGTTTTGTGTGTGCCTCGGTAGCTCAACTGGATAGAGCAGATCCGTCCTAAGGATAAGGTTGTAGGTTCGACTCCTGCCCGGGGTACCAAAGAATTATGACGAAAAAAGCCAAATTAACCAAAGCATTTGACGGTCAGCGCGATGGCGAGGAGCTATTATTTGTATTTCGTCGACATATTATTGCTATGCGTAAGGGTTTTTATCTATTGCTCATTCCAATGACGGTTGGCGCATTACCGTATCTCATCTGGCAGGATAATCTCAATCTCCTGTGGGTGTTTCTCGGTAGCTTTATTGTTGGGCTCATTCTCTTTAGCTATCATTTTTTGATGTGGTTTTATACGTATTACATTGTGACAAATCAGCGGCTTCGTCAAATCACGCAGCATGGTTTTTTTGGTAAGGATGTAATTGAGCTTAAGCTAGCTAAAGTCCAAAATATTAGCTATGTTGTGCCTGGCTTTACGGGCGAAATGTTCAAATTTGGTACAATAGTTATCCAGACATTTGTTGGTGATCTTGTTATCAAAAATGTTGAACACCCGGATGAGATTTATAATAAGCTGCAAGATGCGGTAGACCTTGCTACTGAAAGGAGTGATCATGCTAAAGAAATCGGCGAAGCTTAAGAAAAAGGATAAGCGCTCACTGCCATCACGAATTACCAACGATACGGTCGCGGAGCATCGTGAAAAAGTATTGGCCGGTGGGCGCAAGCATAAATATCCGATACAATACTCTAAGCATAAATTGGTCTGGAACACAATTTTTATTAGTATAGCTGGGCTTATAGCAGTGATAGTTCTGTTGTATCTTCAGCTCTATGTCTGGAAAGATACGAGTGACTTGGCATATCGCATTACCAAGATACTGCCACTACCGGCTGGTTCGGTTGAAGGCGAATTTGTACGATATAGCGACTATCTGTTGTACAATCGTGGCAATATGGCTGTGCTTAAAACTCAAGGCCAAGATCAAGCCGGCGACAAGGTTGCCTTTCAGCGACAGCGAGCAATGAATCAGGCAGTGCAGGATGCGTATGTGCGTAAGCTAGCGAGAGAAAAAGGCGTGTCGGTTGATGATCGAAAGGTAGACGAAGAGGTGGATCGCCAGCAAAAGGACGCTGGCTTGTCAAAAGAAGCTTACCGTTCAGCAGTAAAAGACATGATTGGTTGGTCGCTTGATGAGGTCCGTGACGGTATCAGGGCGTCGTTGCTACGCTGGGAGGTATCATTCGCTGTTGATGAAGCGGCGGCGAGCCTTGTTAGAGAGGTAGAGGCGCAACTCAAGGCCGGTAAGTCGTTGGCTGATATCGCAGCGTCATTAGGTGAGCGAGTACAGTTAATGCCGGAAACCATTATACCGAAAACTAACAAAGATGGCGGTTTGACCGAGGCGGCGATCAAGACGGCGGATGGTGCGATCTCAGGAGTTATTAAGCCACTCGGTGGTGATGGCTATTATTTTGTTCAGCCACGCTCACGGGATGATAACTCGGTTACCTATTCGTACCTCAAGATCCCTCTAACGATGTTTAAGGCCAACTTTGATAAGTTGATCAATGACAAGAAAGTTACCTATTACGTTCATCTTGGCCAGCCGGCTGAACAAAAATTGGGCGAGCGGAAATAGCTTTCGGCTGCCTCTTGCTGTCTTTGCGAAAGCCCCATTTATCTGCTATAATCCTTGAGGAGATATGCCGCTGTAGCTCAGCTGGTAGAGCGGCGCTTTCGTAAAGCGTAGGTCACCGGTTCAAATCCGGTCAGCGGCTCCAGAATAGTATGAAGAATCGTATCACAAGCACATTACGACAGATGATGAAAGACCGCTGGTTGTTTGGTCTCGTTGTTGTCAATGTTCTGTTGGCGTTAGTAATCGTCATTTCCTTCGCAATTACAATCAAGCCCAAAGAAACTCAGGTCATTGTCCAGCATAGTGCGTTTAGCGTGACGGGACTATATCGTGGCCACTGGTACTCGCTTTGGACGTACGGTGTGCTGCAGTTTATGATCACTGCTGGACATATTATATTGAGTGCCAAGCTTGCTGCGGTGCAGCGTCGTGATTTAGCACTAGCATTTCTCTGGCTAACGATTGCTATATCGGTCATATTAACGCTATTTGCTTATTCAATAATCGTAATTGCGTCGGTGGTGTAGGGTGATGGATATAGAAATACCAATTGGCAAACGAAAGCCATTCTATCGTTTTTTGGAGGTTCTGCCTGGCCTATTGAGCTACGGTGCGGTTATCCTCCTTGTTGTATTGTCCATCTTTAGCCCACTACTTGCGTCGCTCTACCTACTTATCGTTATCTTGTCGATGATGGTGCGCGTTGTCGGTATTACGTATCATATGGTTGCCGGTCGCGCCAAAATGGATAAAGCGTGTCTGGTTGACTGGCATGCACGTCTTGGAGATCTCGAAGACCCACAGACGGTGTATGCACGTATTCGCGATCAGCGACAGAAGGAGGTTGGTTTTGCAGAGCATAAGGAAAACTTGCGTCTCATTGCTTCTGCGCAGCCAGGCTTTTTCCCAAAGCCATCAGAAATTTATAATGCAGTCATCATGCCGGCCTATAATGAGAGTATTGAAGTGATTGAGCCGGCTCTCAAATCAGTGATCGCTACTACGTATGATAAGAAACGCATGATCATGGTGTTTGCGTATGAGGAACGGGGTGGTAAGGACATCGATGCAACTGCCAAGACACTGCAAAAAAGCTATGGTAAGTATTTTCACACCTTTCATATCGTCAAGCATCCAAAGGATATTCCGAACGAGGTGATCGGTAAAGGTGGTAATATTACGTACGCTGGACGCTGGCTGAAGGGGTGGCTTGAGAAGCAGCATATTCCGTATAGTAACGTTATTGTTACGACGATGGACTGCGACAACAAGCCACATGAAGCTTACTTTGATTATCTAACATACGAATATATTGTCCGCGAAGATCGTAAACACTATTCGTATCAACCGGTTTGTTTATTTACCAGTAATATTTGGGATGTACCGGCGCCGATGCGCGTGGTTGCGACGGGCAACTCATTTTGGAATATTATTAGCTCAATGCGTCCTCATTCACTACGTAATTTTGCTTCACATGCTCAGCCGATGGATGCACTCGTGGAAATGGATTTCTGGAGTGTTCGAACAATTGTTGAAGATGGTCACCAGTATTGGCGTAGCTATTTCTATTTTGGTGGTAACTACGGAGTTGTGCCACTTCATGTACCAATTTATCAAGACGCAGTACTGTCGGCTACGTATATGAAGACACTCAAAGCACAGTTTATTCAACTTCGTCGCTGGGCATATGGGGCGTCTGATATTGCATATGTTGGTGAGCGGGTCTTTACTAAACAGCGTAATGTACCGTTTTGGGCTGGCTTTTCACGATTTGTGCGGTTGCTTGATGGGCACGTGACACTGGCCTGCGTTTCCATTCTGATTGCTTTTGGTGGCTGGGTGCCACTCATTATTAATGCCGAGGCTACTCGTAGTGTTGCTGCACATCAGTTGCCTGATACGGTGAGCACGCTACAGCAGATTGCGTTAATTGGCATGGTGATAGCGATTTTTAGTGCCTTCAAGCTTTTGCCGCCACGCCCGATTCGCTATACACGCCGTCGGAATATTTGGATGCTTCTACAGTGGGTGCTAATGCCGGTCACAGCCATTGTTTATAGCTCTGCCGCAGCATTTACCGCACAGACCCGCCTACTAGCTGGTCGGTATCTTGATAAGTTTGACGTTACCGAAAAGGCTACAGCCGCGATTAATGCTCGCCAGAAGGCGACTGCACGTAAACGGTCGAAGGCCTCCCGCGCCGCTGAGAAGTGATGAGATGGTGCTGAGCGGCGTACTGGATTGCTGCTACTGGATCGTAACGCTGTAGAACCATGTGTGTCGCCTGGGCAATAACTTGTGCAGATAGTAACTTGCCCTGACCGATAATATGCTCTTGCACAGTTTGTGCGAGGAAGTAGCTGTCGCAGGCGGCAGCGCGCTCATTATGCTGAAAGCTACGGCTAATGCTGATAATGAGCTTTCCGAGATTAAATGGGCTAGTTGATCCATCCTGTGCTCGTACTGTATGCTCATCCAATGCGGCTCGTTCGTATGTCGTAAAGACTGCACCACATTCTGGACAGGACCGTCGCCGCCAGACGCTGGGGTGTTTCGTGTGTTTGCGGGAGTTTTTGGTAGTAGTTTTGTCGTGAAAACAATTTATACAAATCATATCAATATATTGTCATATCGCTATAAAAAATACTAGTGGAAAAGTATATAAAAATGTGTAAAACAGAAGAAAACCCTCCATATTGTGAGGGTTCTATATCGTATACAATGATGGTGGGCAATAGAGGATTCGAACCTCTCACCTCTTCAACGTCAATGAAGCGCTC
>CAMURE010000010.1 GCA_947097375.1 uncultured Candidatus Saccharibacteria bacterium | reverse complement strand
CATTGACGTCGGCATAGTCGCGCACGCGCTTGAGCAGGCGATTAGCGATGCGCGGCGTCAAGCGAGCCCGCGTCGACAACAAGTTCGCCGCTTCATGCCGAATTGACGACTCCAGGATAGCCGCACTCCGCGTCACAATTTTAGCGATATCCTCTGGCTCATAAAACTCCAGGCGGTAAATATGCCCAAACCGATCGCGCAGCGGCGCTGCCAAACTGCCTGTCCGCGTCGTTGCACCGATGACCGTAAACCGCGGCAAGTCCAGCCGAATCGACCGGGCCGCTGGTCCTTTGCCGATGACGATATCCAGCTTGAAATCTTCCATCGCCGAATATAAAATCTCTTCCACCGCCCGACCGAGCCGATGAATCTCATCAATGAACAAAATATCGCCGTCCGCCAAATTCGTCAAAATTGACGCCAAATCACCCGCCTTTTCAATGGCCGGGCCGCTGGTAATGCGCAAATTTGTCCCCATCTCGTTAGCGATCACCGTCGCCATGGTAGTCTTGCCTAGCCCTGGTGGACCATACAGTAACACATGATCGAGCGGCTCACTGCGCTTCTTGGCCGCCTCAATTGCCAATTGCAAATTCTTCTTCAGTCGCTCCTGCCCCACATACTCTGCAAAGTACTGTGGCCGCAGTGTCACCTCAATGCGCTGCTCCTCACTATCATCCGCGTGACTACTGGTATCAACAATTCGTTCTATCGCCATAGGTTTATTATAGCATTGGTAGTAGGGATAGGTTGCATAGCAATCTCATCATATGGTTTACTATACTCATGCATACTGTCACACTTGTCATTACGACCCTATCATCCATTGCAACGATCATCGCTGCGATTATTGCACTCATCAAGCCTGGTATGATGAGCCGCTCGACTACCATCACTCATGGCGAGCGATTCTACGCAGCAATGTATGCTTCTCGAGCACTGCCATTAGGGTTACTTACGGTAGCTGCTCCATTTGTATTTAGTGGTTCTGCACTGCAGCTTGTCTTTGCTGCAGCAAGCTTAGCGCAAATTGGTGATGTTGTTATTGGGCTCAAAAAACAAGAGTGGGGTATGGTAATTGCACCAGCTATATTGGCTGCTATATACTTTGCAGCGGCATGGCTCCTTGCCTAGGGTAAGTTCTCTTGCACTGCCAGGACAATCTTGCCAAACAGCTCCTCACTCACACGGTGCTCACCACTCTCTAGATGCCGTGGCCATTTCGGATCAGGAAATTCCTCACCAGCAAATGTAACGCCGTCGAGATAGCGCGGATACAAATGCCAGTGCACATGTGTTGGCCGACCAGCCTTAACTGCATTATTCGTCAGGCACTCCCAGTTACAGACATCAGCGCCAAATGCTTCTTTGACTGCCCGTTCAATTTGACGAATCACGTGACGTAGCTCCGCCCAATCTGCCTCGTCCAGCTCCGACAACGTCTGCTTGTGCTGGCGCAGAGTGATAAATGACTTGCCTAAATAGCATTGATTTCTGTCAAGCACCGCCACCCAACGTTCGGTTTGTAGTATGACATTGTCATCAGCCGTTGTCTGACCAACGAGTAGTGGACAGATTTCACATTCTTTCTTTGCAAAGCACATATTCATGATACGATTATATCATTTGACGAGGGATACCTATTCGTAATCCGCGCTGCATTATGCATTATTTGTGTAATGATAACTTGATTTGCCCCATGCCAGGGTAGCCCAGGCTACTGTCTGTCAGATAGCTTTGATGGCTGGTCTATTTTTAATGATAGTCCTACCGGCGTGAGGATCCAGGTGCGGTGCCAAAATGGTGAGACACAGCTACTTGTTACAAAATTTTGAATTGGCTATTTAATTTATCCACTGTATCTTTTGTCATGACTGATCTTGGTTATAAACCGATGTAGCATATCGTTTACCTGCGATGTCGGGTCACCTACGAGCTGAGCTAGTTCTGCAGCAGTACACCAACGGGTTTCTGCAACCTCATCTGGAGCTGGATAAATTGCAACATGCTCATTGATTTCTCCAATAAATATTTGATTAAAGCGACGATACGTACGATCAGAGATGATTAATTCTGTCTGATAATAGTCGACTTTCACCGGTCGTAATCCTGTTATACCCATTTCTTCAGCCAACTCACGCGCTGCAGCTTCATCGTATGTTTCACCAACATCAACATGCCCAGTCGCCGTCAGATTCCATTTACCACCATCATAGTATGGATTCTGCGGCACACGCTGCAAAAGAAAACCTTGTTGCGACGAGTAGACCATCACACCCACCATGCGATGCCACAACCCCTGTAACTGCGCTTCATCCATCGTTCCGCCACGCAATGGTCGATCGTGTTCATCAACAATCTGTATCAATGGGCTCTCGCTACTCATTTCCTCAGCGCCTCAGTTACCCGCTGGGCCGTCGGCAGATTGACATCGATATTTTCCAGCGCCTTGGTGGCGTCAGCCAAGGTGTAGCCCAGTGCCATCAGCGCCTCTAACGCTTCGTCGGAAGTATTCAATTCAGTCTGGACTGGCGCAGCCGCTCGGCCGTACTGCGTCGGTAGGCCGACTTTATCGCTCAGATCAACCACCACACGCTCAGCGGTTTTTTTACCGACGCCAGCAGCTTTTTGTACAAACGCATGATCAGCGTTGGCGATGGCGTTGCGTACGCGTTCTGCATCGCCCAGGCTGAGAATGGCCAGCGCTGCCTTCGGCCCCACCCCTTGAACAGTGATGAGCATTTCAAACAGTTTCTTCGCCGCCAGGCTCGAGAAGCCAAACAATTCTTCCGCCTGCTCGCGCACATGATGATAGGTGTAAAACTTAGCGTCTTGACTGAGCGCCACCGCCTCGAAATCACCAGCCGCCACACTAACTTCATAGCCAACACCGCGAACGTCGATCACGATGCTGCCCGCGCCAAACTTTTCAGCGATCGTACCAGAGAGATGGGCGATCACGGTCGCCTGTCTCCGCCGCCCGGAGGATTGGTTGGGCCAGGCGAGGTGCCGCCACCGCCACCACCCGAACCGCCACCGCTGCCACCGCCACTGCCATTACCGCCGCCCGGATTTTGGTCGTCATCGCTGGTACTACCACACGACGCAGTCTTTCGCGAATGTTTCGTCGCATCAAATTTGTCTTCGCTGATGGTAATGAGACGTTTGGTGGCTAGGTCACAGACGGTGATCTGCTTAGTAGTGGACGTCTGCCGACAATCAGCAGCGTTCTTGGAATATTTAGCGGCGTCAAATTGATCTTCAAAAATTGACTCCATTTGCTTGGTCGCGAGGTTACACACCTCGATCTTTGGCTTGGTCTGATCACATTTCTCGGTCGGGAGGGCGTTCGAGAGGAAATATTCTTTGTAAGCACCGGGGCTGGAATCATCAGCCAGGCCACCATTGCTACTACAAACACTTCGCTGGACAACGCCGTTTGGCACATCAAAACCAGTTTTCGCGCCCGCCAGCAGCTTGGTCATTGTCGCCCGCCAAATTGGTGCCGCCACATCCGAACCGCCGCTGTTCATGACCTTATTGTTGTTATTGCCGACCCACACGCCGACAGCATATTGCGGCGTGTAGCCAATCGTCCAGGCATCGCGGTTATCATTGGTGGTACCCGTCTTGACAGCGACCGTTTTGCCGCCCACCGTGAGGCTGCTGCCAAACATCCCCGCCCGCGCAGCGTTGTCCGACAGGATGCTAGAGATGAGATAGGCGCCGCCCTGACTGATCGCTTGGCGCGTATTGGCTGTTTTCCACGAAGCGTTTTTGTTGAATTTGTCCCTAACTTCAGTGATGAGATTGAGCGATTCGTACTGCGTACCACCGTTAGCAAAGGCCGCGTAGGCGTTGGTCATCTCGCTCAGGCGAACCTCGGCTGAGCCAAGCGCTAGTGACAATCCGTAATTTTTGTTTTCATCGAGCGTGCTGATACCGAGTTTCTTGGCAGCTTGAATTGAACGATTGACACCATACTTTTGCATGATCAGAACGCTCGGGATGTTCAGCGACCAGCTGAGTGACTTGCGCGTCGTCACTTTACCATTCCAGCGGCGGGTAGCATTATAGGGTACGTAGCCATTAAAGTCAGTCAATTTATCATCAAAAATTGTTGCCGGCGTAATCACGCCATCAGCCATCGCCTGCGCATAATACAGCGGCTTGAAGCTCGAGCCAGGCTGCCGCGGTGTGGTCACCATGTTAACCTTACCCCACTCGGCGTTATTGTAATCAGCGCTGCCGACTAGTGCCCGTACCTCGCCAGTTTTTGGATCAATGACGATACCGCTGGCGTTGGTGCCACCGAGGCGATTGATCTGTTTCATTTGCTTGGTGATATTCTCCTGGAGGAGATGCTGCGTGTCGAGATTCAGCGAGGTCTTGACGCGGTAGCCCGAGCGCATGACTTTTTCGTAGCCATATTTGTCGCTCAGCTGCTTGATGACCATCTCGGCAAAATGCGGCGCTGCGGAATTCGTGTGAGCCGCACCGCCACCGGCGTATGCTAGCTGTGTGGCTTCTGCCTGTTGCTTCTGTTCCTCGGTGATAAAGCCTTCGGTCTGCATCCGACCGAGCACCGTCTTTTGGCGTTGCTTGGCGTATTCGGCATTACCGCTGATCGGTGAATAGCGGCTTGGCGCCGGCAGCACACCAACTAGCATACTACTCTCAGCCAGTGTCAAATCCTTCGGCGATTTATTGAAATACACCTTGGCCGCCTCCTCGATACCAAAGGCGTTTTCACCAAAGTACACCGAGTTGAGGTACATCATCAAGATCTGCTCTTTGCTATAATTTTGCTCGATGGCGATGGCCATAAATAGCTCTTGGTATTTACGCATAAAGCTATGTTCATTGCTGAGCAAATTGTTCTTGACCAGCTGCTGTGTCAAGGTTGAGCCGCCGCCATGCCGCGTGATCGCTGCCCGGAAAATACTGAAAATATTAAAGCCGCTGTGCTTATAAAAATCCTTATCCTCGCTAGCGATCAGCGCCTTTTTCATACTCTCAGAGATATCATTCAGCTGCACCAAATTCCGCCGCTCGGCATTACCAACGCTATAAATCACCTTATCCTTGGCGTCGGTCAGCACGATACCGGTATTATTGCGGTTCATCAGCCGCTCCTGATCAGCGATGTCGCGTGCATAGTAAAGATAGCTGGCAATCGGCACGATGATCAAAAACAGTAGAATCGGCAGCAGACACACCATAATTTTTTTCGGCCGGCTCAGCCGCCAAAACCACAAAAAGTGTTTATGTTGACGCGGTAATTTACCAGGTTTTGCCTTGACTTGACCGAGATTGGCATACCGACCCATGTGCGGCGGCTGCTTCTTTATCGGAGCTCGTTTTCCCTTGCCTAATTGCACCATAGATCAATTATACCACGCCAAGGCGCACCGTCGCAGCGTGGGTGATGGCCGCCGCGAGCGCGTCGGCGCAGTCATCTGGTTTGGGTGCTTGGCTGAGACCTAGGTTGAGGCGCACCATTTCTTGGATTTGCTTTTTATCGGCCTTGCCATAGCCGGTTAGCGTCTGCTTAATCTGTAGCGGCGTGTATTCACTGATCACGAGGCCCGCCTTGTGTCCAGTCAGCATTGCCACGCCGCGAGCATGAGCCACAGAAATAGCGGTAGTAACGTTGCGCGCAAAAAATAATTTTTCAATTGACATCACCTCGGGCTTAGTCTCAGCAATAATCTCCGTCAGGCCATCAAAAATTTCCGCCAGCCGCTCATCCAGTGGTGTGTGCGCGGGCGTCTTGATCACACCGGCCGTCACCAGCCGGTAGCCACTCTGCTTCGCGTCAATCACACCAAAGCCCAAGATACCAGTCCCCGGATCAATGCCAATAATTCTCATGTGTTTATTATAGCATCTGGCCGGTGGCAGTAATTAGTGCGAGTGGCCATCTCGACGAGCTCCTCGCCAAGTTATTACTTACCGCGCGTGATGGTGTGTTTCAGCCAGGCGGCAGCCCGACCAATTTCCCAGCGCCACTGCCAGCCAGCATAGCCAACCGCCAGCAGACTGACGCCACCGAGCACCCACCAGCCCCACATCGCGCCCGTCACCTGCTTGACCTGTTCCGGCGCAAAGCCAGTTTTCGGTGCAGTAGCCAGCGCGACCTTACGGCAACGTTTCGTCTTTGGATTGCGCTCAAAGCCTTCCGGGCAGTCTTTTAGGATATCATCGGCGGCAGCGATTTTCTTGCAGCGGCCAGTTGCTGGATTGCGAAATTGACCGTCAGGACAGGGTTTCAAGGTTTTGGCCGCGGCTGAAGCAATCGAACGGCACCGACCCGTCGCCTCACTGCGATAATAGCCTTCTTTACACGGCGTCACAGTTCTTACTGCTTCGATTTTCCGACAGCGACGAGTTTCAGGGTGCCGATATTGACCAGTTGGACACGGCGCCAACACATCAGACACAGTAGGCGGCGCTGAAATCTTCACGCATTTACCCAGTGTGCTACGCTCATAGCCACTCTGACAATCCGCATATTCCTTAAACACATTGGCGGCATTCTCAGTAATTGCAAATGTTTGCTTCCATTTCCCATTAAACAAACTCCACGACGAGTCTTTGGCTAGACCGGCAAACGACGTCTGGTCAATTTTATTGCCACCAGCATCCAGTACATACACCTCGCCACCGCCGGTTTTTGTTAATTTGAGGTTTGTCTCTGCCAGCCGAACGACATGCAGTACCCCGGCCGCCAACTCAATACCCCTGAACGTGTGCGTCGTGTCCTTATTCTTGCCTCGACCTTTCACGAGAAGAGTGCAGCCCGTAAGGTCGAGGTCGCTGGTCCCGGCGTTAAGAATCTCGATAAATGGCGCGTCGACATTGGTCGCGATCTCATGTAATTTCAAGCCGCTGCAGCGATTGATCGGTGGCGCAGGATCAGCTGGCGGACGTGGCTTATCAGGCTCGGTACAGGCTGGCAGCTCACGCAGACGCGGCGCCTCGCCGACCGAAAAATCGCTGGCGTTATCATCCGTATCAGTCACCACGCCATCTGTTTGGCAGCGCCACGCGTGTAGCTTATCGTCCAGATTGATCGGGCTACCTTCGCGCTCTGACGCCGCACCCCAGCCGACCAGATCCGACACCCGCCCATCACTCATCACCAATTTGACAGAGCCACCGGTTGTTGCCAGCACTTTCCTGCCGTCAAACCGCAGGTCGGTCTGCTCAGCAGGTAGCCGACTATCACCGATCACCAATACCCCGCCCGCTGGCACCATTAGATCGGTCGACATTGTCTTGAGCGTCGTCACATGCCCCTTTTGGCTAATATACTGCAGCGTCCAACCAGCGATATTGACTGGCCCTGACGACGGATTGTAGAGTTCAACGTACGTGCCGTGCGCCGTATCGAGACCAACTTTGGTGATCAGGAGTTTGGTGGACGTGCGAGCCACAGCTGGCGGCGCAGGAGGTTCAGGAGGCGTTGGCTTGACTAGTGTAGATGTTGATGGATCTCTGGGCGGCGTTGACGGGGCGGGCGTTGACGTAGATGCAGACGTACCGCCAGAAGTCGTGTCCGGTGTAACTGCTGTTGGAGCTGATGGCCTGGTCGGAGCTACCGGGCTGGGTACTGGATTGACTGGGCGTGGCGCGGGCGTATCTGTTGGCGCAACCGGTGTCGAGCTGCCAGCAGGAGACGCAACTTCTGGCGGGGAGTCGCTCGCAAACGCCACCACCGGCTGAACCACCAGCGCAATTATCGTTGACATAAGTAGTAGGCGGGTCAAAACCTTCATTGTGAACTCCCTGCTTGGCTTATGTTGACTGATTATATTGTAAAAGAAATTTCTCCCAAACGCAAAAGAGCGCCGTCGGGGGCGCTCAATACATGATCAATACATGACCTAAACGCAGGTCACTCCGCAGTGATATCGGCATTGGTATGCACATTCACTACGTCGTCTAGGTCGTCCAGCGCGTCAACCACCTTCATCAATTTCTGTGCCGTTTCCGTATCCGCGACCTCAACTGGTGTATTGGCGATGTAGCGCAGCTCGGCATCTTTTACCTTCAGACCCTGCTCGGCCAAGGCATTTCTAACGTTCGCCAGATCTTTCAGCTCGGTGTAGACGATAATCTCGCCGTCTTCCTCAACTGCATCTTCGGCACCAGCATCCAACACTTGCAGCAGCAATTCCTCACCCGTACCTTCCACGGTGATCACGCCCTTGCGGGTAAACTGAAATGCCACACTACCAGCGTCAGCGATGCGCCCGCCGTTTTTGACCAGCGCGGTTTTCACTTCTGGCAAAGTGCGGTTGCGATTGTCCGTTGCTGTTTCGATGATGATGCCGACGCCGCCCGGACCATAGCCTTCATAGGCAATCTCTTCCAGCGCTGCTGCGCTTTTGTCAGCCACGCGGTCAATCGCCCGCTGGATATTAGCGCTTGGCATATTGGCAGCCTTGGCTTTTTCAATGGCCATTGCCAAACTTGCATTTAATGTCGGATCAGTGCCGCCGCGCGCCGCAATTGCAATTTGATTACCCAATTTCGTGAAAATCGCGCCACGCTTCGCATCAACAATCGCTTTCTGCCGGTGCGTCGTCGCCCATTTACTGTGTCCTGCCATGTGTCTATGCCTCCAGAAAATTCGTTTCTTTTAGTATAGCAGAAAACGGGCGAGGGGTTAACTATTGAGCCAGTCAGTGGTGTCTTCTGAGAGAACGAAGCCACCAGAATCTGATTCTATATGTACCTCCCAGATATGCACACCATCGTGATATTCTCCTTTGTTGATATATACACTATACTGACGAGAGATAACCCCCTCATCAACATACTTCTGTAGTATGCCTCTGACATATCCCTCGATCATATTCTCGCTCCTCCGCTCCAACACATCCAGCGGAGGTTGCAGAACAGGGTACTGACGCTCCCCTGACAAAGCTTCACAATTATTTGTTAAATATACCCCGGGAGATGCCTCGCCTAGCTCCGCATCCAGAGGAGTAACCTCCTCACATTCAAGGTCTGCGTTGGTCCGCAGGACATCTTTTCGATGTTGAGAGTTCCTTTCGGCAATAGCCACCACAAAATACGATAACTGTATGTCATCAAGTGTCAGCTCGCCTCGCTTCCGCTGCTCATTAAAGTCACGAACAAATTGACGTAATGTCTCATCACTAATCTCATCGGCTGCAACGAGGGGTGCTATCGCCTCATTCATGCATTTCGAACTTTCTTCTTTAATCACAGCCAAGGTCTGGGAAACCTTCGTTGACTCCTGAATTTGCTGCATCTGCACAGACGCTGCTTCTCTAATTTCCCTACACCTCCTGTCGAACTCCTTCCGAGCTTCTTTAATTTGTCTTTCTTGGTTAGCTAAAACTTCCGCGCGTTGCCGCTGATCGCCTCGCTTGGTCTCATGCGTTTTATCGCTGTATTCGTTATATACATTGTCGATTGTCGCATATGTTCGACGAAACTCCTCAAGTGTCATCGGAGTGGCCACCTCGTGCTCTCTCTGTACCTCGTCACCACCTTGTATATCCCCATGGACTTCAGCCTTATCAGGCTGTTGCTCACCATAATTATCCGATGCAGCCGCCAGCCCCTCCCATGGACCCGTCAAGCCCTGGCCTTGATTACTGCTATCTCCACCTATTCTTTCTTTGCCCATTTCACTCCTCCAGATTGAATAATGTTATACCTCTCTAGCCATCGCCCGAGGATTGAACCTGTACCCACCCATCCCAAGTGATCAGCTGAATAACCTGATAGTAGTACATGCATCAGGTTTCCTCAAGCATGAGCGGGATAAGTGACCTACCATAATCATCCACGGCTACTCAACCACATTACTCTCGCGCAGCCGCAGCCCGGTCTGTCGCCGCATCCACCACATTGCCCCGATAATGATGAGGTAGGTAATGATTACCCATAGCCAGCTCAAGTTCACCTCCAGCTGCGCCCAGTCCAGCCCTGCCAGCCACGTGGCAACGCCGACCATATACTGGAGCAGCCACGTCGTCGGCGCGGCGACGAGTCCAGCCACCACCGGCACATCTGCGCACACGCCAATCACAAAGGTCAATAGCATCGCCAGCGGTACCAATGGCAGGATGAGCACATTCGCGATCAGCGCCACGTTACTGATCACACCAAATGACGCTACGAGCAGCGGTAACGTCATGATCTGGGCCGACACCGTCTCGCCGATAATCTGCCGGATCACCCCGGGCGGCTTCGTACCAAAAAAGTATCGCTGCGATAGCGGCGCCAGGATAATCACCCCGCTAAACGCCGCAAAGCTCAATTGCCAGCCGAGATCGTTCCAGCCAAACTGCGGATTGATAAGTAGCGTTATCGCCGCAGCGACCGGTAGCAGCACCAGTGGATGAATCGTCCGGCCATAATACCACGCGGCTAGGCTGAGGCCCGCCACCAGCCCGGCCCGCGACATACTCGGACTGAGGCCGGTCATCGCCATAAAGCCAATGATCATCGCGCCGGCACTCAGTGCTGCCAGATATTTCGACACCCGAACGAACAGTCGCCGCGCCAGCCGCACTAAAATCGTTAGGTTATAGCCACTGGCCACGATCACATGCGTCAAGCCCGCCACCTGCAGCGCCGTCATTAACTCCAGCGGCAATGCCCGCCGTAAGCCCATCAAGAACCCGAGGCCCAGTGCCGCCTCCGACTCAGGCACGTACCGCCGCACCCGCTCCGCGAACCAATCACGGACGCCCACCGCCACGTCGCCTGGTTGCTCGCGCGTCACTCGCTCGACTGTTGCTCTAGACATCCGCGCCGCAAACGCCCCAAACCCATCGGTTAGCGCACCCCGAACGGTGACCACGTCGCTGCGTTTAATCGCCTGGTTATGCGCTGTCACCACCCAGACATTGCCAGGCAGCCGCCGATCATTACTCACAATGTCACCCAGGCGCAGCACTGTCTGCCCCTTTTTATCGACGTCAGGATCTTCCAGCACCCGCCCGCTCAGCCGCACCGTTTGACCGATCAGCGCTTGATAGTGCTCCAGGCCAATTTGCCCAAAACTACCTCGCCACAGCCCAATGAGCACCCCACCGGCTAGAGCCACTATGACCAGCCAGCGCCGCGCTCCGACAAGTGACACTAGGGCTAATACCATCCCTGCCACCAACCACATCCAACCAGCAAACAACCCGTACGGCGCTCGCATTACGCCGATAACGCCGATGACAATGCCGACACCAGCCGCTGCCAACAGCCACGACACATGCAAACGCTGAGTGAGGCCGAGAGACTTCATATAGTTAGTATACGCGAAGTGCGGCCAGACTTACATCAAATCACCTGATAATGAATACGCGAATTAAAAAACCCTAGTTCTGAACTAGGATTATTCTCCACTTGGAGGGCCCACCGGGGCTTGAACCCGGGACACCCTGCTTAAAAGGCAGGTGCTCTAACCAACTGAGCTATGGGCCCGTGTATGCCGTGCAGCGCAACGAAGCGAGAACGCGACTTTCACATTTTATCACAGAAGGACGGCGTTTTCAACGCTTTGCTTTCTTGGCAGCGGGCGGCTTGGCCTTGAGCGGTACGCTCATGTCAACCAAGCCAACCACTAGCCCGACAGTTGCCACGTAGTACCACCAGTTACTCAGCAATTTGTACGTCTTCATCGCCTCCGCGTCCAAGGTCATAAACTTGCCCAGTGGCCGCACCAGCACCGCCGCCGCTAACACGCCGACCAGCACCGCCGAGACTAGCCGTAGTAACTTGCCATGTCCCTTTGGCCCGGTGATTAATAATAGCACCAGCGGCCCCACCGTCAGGATAATCGTCGCGACAACACCGTTCGGTAATCCCACCACGCTACTAACACCTAGCCCGCCGATCACCCCGGCCAACCACTCCGCCCATAATTCCGCCAACAGTACGCCGGCCGCCAGCGCTAGTGCCAACACGCCAAATCGCCGGTTCAACACGAACACCAGTGCCGCCACCGCCACAGCCACGCCACCGAATAACAATACCATGCTCATCACTGCACCTCTGTACTAAACCGCGCGGTGACGCCTGGTTTGATGCTATGCTCCTTGGCACTACCTGCCGGTAGCTCCAGTACATACCGCGCCGGAACTGGCGTGTGATATACCTCATGCGGCTCATTATCAGGCCAGGCATCACGCTTGACGTGCACCACCTTTTTCTTGGCGTCCAGCCAGATGATATCGATCGGGATATGCATATTCTTCATCCATATTGGTATATCGCCGTCTTTCTCGGCCACGAACAACATCCCCTCGCTCTTGCCCAGTTCTTGCCGACCGCCCAAGCCACGCGCCCGCGTCTCGTCCGTATCGGCGACCTCTGCCCGAAATGTACCCTTGCCGATGTCGACAGTCGTGTATTTTTTATTCATCTGGTTCGCTACCGTCCATACGCAGTAGCCAACCCCAGCCAGCACACCGAGCACGATCACCCAAACGATGATCCGCTGCACTATCGACGCCGACTTTGCACTCATACTCTCATTATAGCAAGTTTATCTTCAGGCGCCGACTTTATCTTTTTTATTACCGCGCTTGGCATTGCGATCAATATAGTCGATGATCCGACCAGCCACATTGCGGCCCGTCACTTTTTCAATACCAAACCCTGGACTAGCATTCACCTCCAGCACCAATGCACCACGACTGGAGCGCATAAAATCAACGCCGGCCACTACTAGGCCCATTGCCTTGGCGGCCTTGACACACATTTTTTGCTCATCAGGCATCAGCTTGATAGCCGTTCCCTCGCCGCCTTTATGTAAATTACTGCGAAAATCATCATCCAAACTCTGCCGCTTCATACTAGCCACCACTTGACTACCGACCACAAATGCCCGAATATCGGTGCCGGCTGACTCTTTGATAAATTCCTGCAACAAGACGTTTGTGCCGTCAGAATTACTGAGATAAAACGCCTGCATGACTGACTTGGCAGCCTTGATCGTCTCCGCTAACACCACGCCATTGCCATGTGTCCCGCGCGCCAGCTTGATAATCGCCGGCGTACCGCCAATCTCGTCCAGCAGTACATCAATGTCCGTTTCATTGCGCGAGAACACCGTCTTCGGGATCGCCACGCCAGCCCGAGCCAGCAGCTGGGTAGAACGTAATTTGTCACGTGCCCGAGTAATAGCAATCGATCGATTCATAAAAAACGCCTGCGGATTCGCCATCTCTAGCTGCCGCACCACCGCCGTCCCGTAACGTGTCATATAACTAGCAATCCGCGGGATAAACACGTCAAAATTACCGATCTCCTTACCACGATAAATCACCTTTGGATGTCGCTCATCAATTGATACATAGCAGTTTTTATACTTGATAACCTTAATTTGATGGCCACGTTTTTCAGCCTCTTCTCTGAGGCGGAGGGTAGAGTAGTTGATGTTACCGTTGCTGAGGATTGCAATATTCATGACTACTTATCCTTTGGTTTATGGTATTTTTTATAAAACTTGTGGGGATTCTTCGCCAGCTCCTTATTCAGCACTTTGTTATCGGCAGCATATTTGTATCGATGTGCCGCATCACCCTCGCGCACATCAACCAAGAACTTGCCCGCAACAGTACGACGTCCTATCAGGACTGGGTAGAGATTACCAGAACGATCCGAGAGGTTAAATAGCGCTTTAATTTTACGCCCCTTGATAGTCACGGTAAAATGTGTTCTATAGCGAATTTGCTCATGTCCAGATGAGCTGCGTACCATTGCTACAGTGAAATCCGTTCGCTTGAAAATCTTCCCGTTATAGTAAGGCGAGCCTTTGCCGAATAGGGCAAACTTCAAGATACCGTCTTTATCAACACGAATATTGCTCGCCCACACTGATGAGCTATCTGCACCTGTATCAATTTTGGCTAGCACGCCAGTAGCACGCCTACCAAAATTGATATAAACACTTCGACCAATCGTATCAAGTTG
>CAMURE010000009.1 GCA_947097375.1 uncultured Candidatus Saccharibacteria bacterium | reverse complement strand
CGATCACGTGCTGCGACGCCCTGAGGTTAACATTCTCGCTCGTCCGCCGCTGCGCTCGAAAGACCTCGCCTTTACGAGTACTCGTGCTATTCATCACCGCCGTATTACTTTTTTTTGTAGCTGGTCGTTTTGACTGATCATCGCCCTTCGGCGTCGCAAGTCGTCTCTGGCCCATGCGTATTGTTCTCCTTTTATAAAAATAAATACCTTGCAAAATTAGAATGACAAGTGATAGACATAGGGGGCAACGTACGACAAATCTATCCCTTAACAATTAAGACCATTCTAGCACAAGATGCCAGCTCTTGTCAAAATAGCCTAAGCGCTGGCCTGGACGGCCAGTTGTGCCGCCCGCACAAAATCATCAATCAACGTCTGGCGCAATGCTCCGTTATACAGCGCCGCTGCCGGATGATACAGTGGAATTACCAAGAACTTTAACCCGTTGAACTGTGCCCAGCGCGGATTACCATGATCACGCGAGATCGCCAAGTCAGGAATAAATGCCATACCGCTATGCCGACCCAATGTGATGACTACCTTTGGCTGAATAATTTGCAGTTGGCGCATCAAATACGGCCAAAAGGTACGCTTCTCCTCCGGTAATGGATCACGATTGTTTGGCGGCCGATATTTAACGATATTGGTGATATAGACGTCTTGGCGACGTAACTGGGCTGCGGCTAACATCTCGTCAAGAAATGTACCAGCTGCCCCAACGAATGGTTTGCCCTGAAGGTCTTCATTTTTTCCCGGCGCTTCACCGATAAGCACGATATCCGCATCAGCTCGACCGTCACCCATCACCAGCTGCGTTGCCTGCTCTGCCAGATCATGACAGACATCATGAGTGATAATCTCCGCTGCCAAAACCTCCAGTTGCGCCACCTCATTCATACCCTTATTATACAAAACACCCCGTCACTATGCGAGGTGTTTTGTTTGATATTGAGGTGAAAATTACTTTTCAGCCTTTTCCTTCACGAGCTTAATAAAGTCCTGTTCATGCTTCTGTAGGTTTGCTTCTTGGATCTTTTTTGCAAAATTAGCCAGTGGGTTTACACTGCCCGACGGTAGGCGTGGTATCCGAACGCTGTAGTCTTTATTAGCACGTGCTACAAAATAGTTACCCAGTGATTCGTAATATTCTTTCATCTGCTTGGCAAAGTCTTGTACTTCTTTTTGCTCTGACTTGGCAACATTATCAAGCAGCTTGTAGCAGTCACTCATTTTTTCGGCATAGAGCTTCTTTACCTCTTCGGCTGACTTGCCGCTATAGCCAAAGTAGCTTGGCGAGCATTTCTTAGAGAAGTCCTTCACCTCTCCTATCAGGCCTGCGATGGCAAGCAGATTTGGACGCACCTTTTCATAAGCACTCTTATACTCACCAAAAGATTTTTTGGTTTCCTCGTCACGCATAATCTTTGATGAGTCAAGTTTTTTCATCATTGAGTCGGCGCGCTCCACTCCTTCCTCAATCAGCTTCTTTGCATTATCAGCATTTGCCGACCTCAGCGCTGAGTTAAGGTTATTACCATCAAACTCTTTCAAGGTCTTAGCAGCCTCTTGGTAATCAGCCTTTGATGGTCCACCGAGAAACACAACAGCCAGCACGATACCAACGATAATCACTATCAAGCCAATTGAACCGCCGATAATACCCCACAGTGCCCCTTTACTCAGACCTTTTTTAGGTTGCACAGGTGAACCCTGCTGTAGTGGTTGCTGCGGCTGCGGCGTCGGTGGTGCAGCCTGCTCAGCCGCCACGGACGGTGGTGTTGTCGGTTGTGGTACGTTCTTATTATTCTTATCGTCCATAATCCCCCTCAGTTATTCTTACATTTTCCATTGTATCGTATTTTACCAAAAAGCAAAAGTTACAAACCAATCATCGTCAAATTGATCTTACCGCGCTCATCAATACCAGTTATCTTTACGCGGACAGTCTGGCCTTCTTTGATGACATCAGTCACCTTATTTACCCGACCTTCGGCCAGTTTCGAAATATGTACCATACCATCGACTCCTGGCAAGATATTCACAAAAGCACCAAAGTCTTTGATACTAACAACCCGACCCTCGTAAACCTTGCCAACTTCCGGCTCTTCTACCAAACTCTTGATCCAGTTCATAGCTTTTTCAATTGATGCGCCGTCTGGGCTGGCCACGGTGATTAAACCGTCTTCTTTGATATCAATTTCAGCACCAGTTTCCGAGGTGATCTTATTGATCATCTCGCCACCCTTACCGATCACCGCACCAATCTTGTCTGGATTGATCTTGATCTTCTCGATGCGTGGCGCGTATGGGCTCAGTGCCTGGCGTGGTTGTGGTAATACTGACAACATATGTTCCAAGATGTGCGCTCGGCCGGCTTTTGATTGCTCAATTGCTTGTGCCAAGATGTCAACCGGCAATCCATGCACCTTCATATCCATCTGAAGAGCAGTAATTCCCTTGATTGTACCCGTCACCTTGAAGTCCATATCACCAGCAAAATCTTCAGCATCAGCGATGTCGCTCAGCACATATGGCATGCCCTCATCCATCATCAAACCCATGGCGATACCAGAGACCGGGTTTTTAAGCGGTACACCCGCATCCATCAACGCCAAACAGCTTGAACAGGTTGCCGCCATTGAGGTAGAACCGTTCTGGCTCATGATTTCCGTCACTGAACGAATAGCATATGGGAATTCTTCTTCACTTGGCAAGACCGGCGTCAATGCCCGCTCCGCCAAGTAGCCATGCCCAATTTCCCGACGGCCCGGACTGCCCAAACGGCGCACTTCACCAACCGTGTAGCCTGGAGCATTGTAGTGATGCATATAACGTCGTTCGTAATCGGTCTGCTCCATGGTGTCTACTAGCTGCGCGTAGCTCAGCGGCGCCAAGGTAACGATGTTCATACCCTGGGTCACACCACGGGTGAACAAGCTCGATCCGTGTGCTCGTGGCAAGAAACCAACTTCTGAGCTGAGTGGTCGAATTTCCGTCAATTGGCGACCATCTGGACGCACATTGTCCTCAACGATACCGCGGCGTACGTCCTTGTGGAGCGCCAAGGTAAAGGCCTCGTCGTATTGAGGTCGCAGTTCATCATAACTCTCGCCAAGTTTTTCGGTAAATTCGTCATGAAACACCTGACGAATATCCGCGATCAATTCATTGCGCTCTGGGTAGGCACGGCGAATAGCTGCACCAAACTTACCAGCAACCCACGCGTCAACTTCTGCTTGGATAGTTTCATCTGGCAAGACCAGCTCGTATTGCTGCGCGGCTGGTGCGACTTTTTCTGCCAACTCACGCTGGAGCTGGATAGCTGGCTGCATCATCTGATGCGCCCACGCCATTGCATCAATAATCACTTGTTCGCTCACTTCATGAGCACCCGCTTCCACCATGGTGATGCCATTCTCAATACCAGCGACAACCAAATCCAGGTCACTGGCTGCGCGCTCATCAGGGGTCAAAAAGGCCGTAAATTCACCGTTAACGCGGCCAACACGCAAACCTGCCACCGGTCCATCAAATGGGGTGCCGGTCAGACTCAGCGCCGCGCTAGCTGCCACCATCGCCACCATATCAGGACGGAAGCTTGGGTCCATACTGAGGACACTTGATACGACCTGAACTTCTTGACGATATCCCTTCGGGAACAATGGACGAATTGGTCGGTCAATCAGCCGCCCGATGAGTATGGCCTCGTCAGACGGACGGCCTTCTCGCTTGATAAATCGGCTACCAGAAATCTTGCCCGCAGCATAGAATTTTTCTTCATAGTCAATTGACAGCGGGAAATAGTCTAGTTCTACTGGTCGCGAGCCAACCATCGCCGTACCCAACACAACGGTATCACCGTAACGCGCTACCACACTGGCGGTGGTGCGAAAACCGACCCTATTTACCTCTAACGTCAGTGGTCGACCACACCATTCAGTGGTAACACTAAAAATATCCTTGCCACTCGGGTTAATAATTGCCATAGATCCTCTCTTTCTCGCAAAGACAGTAACAGGTGTATGCGTGCTGGTTTACCGTCAACACACCACACATCCATCACCGTCTGCGGGTTATATTCGCACTTTCTATTATATCACAGCGCCGCACGCGTTATAGGAAGCCAGCCCGACCAAACGCATCCCGAACCGCAGCGAGCCGCTCACTTACTTGGTCCAAAACATCTGGCGTTGGCGACAACGTCTCCGGTGAGCTACCGCCAGCCGCACCAATGACTTGTCGTATCACATTAAAACTCTCCACTCCCGGCAGCATAGCGGTCCACTCATACGGCTGCTCACTAGTTGGCGCTGTCGGTTGCCTCTGAGATACTGGCATAAAGGATAGCATCAGCTCTTCCGGACTAATCTCGTACAGTATATCCCGAAAGGCACGTTCTGTCGGTAAGCATCGCCTCGAGATCCCCCAAACTGCCGTCAGCCCAGCAATCTTAGCTTCGGGCCTACCTGCCAACAACTCAAACGCGACGGCTACGCGCACCCTACTATCATCATCCAAATCCGAAGAGACCCCCGTTCCTATCACTGCTCGCTCAGAATGACCAGCCTTATGTAGCAGCGCACTCCCCGTCATAAAACCGTGCCGACGTTCACCTTGAGGTGCAGATATTGATGCGGGTGATGGCAATACCGGTGGCATCTCACCAGTAAATATAGGTGCGCCCTCAATACATTGCCGAAACATATCACATGCTCGACCATATATCTCATACGCCCTTTCAATGTCAAGCTTTGAAGCATTCGTCTCTATCGATAATCTCCGTTGACTTTCATCGCCACGATCCATCAGCAGCCCACCAGCTGTAGCCGCCACCGCTCCAACCGCACCACACAATAGACCGCGTCGACTTATCTTTGGTGGCTCTGCGTTCATATTTCTTACCATGCCAAACTCCTATTTGCACAAACACTCATGCGCACTTGAGCACCCAGCCGCAATAACATTTTGTTGAGTAACCGTATGTAGTGCCAGTACATAGAGCATAAACATTGCCTCCTTAAGATCGGTAGGGTGCTCCTCACCAGCTGCTGACTCCAGGGTAACAAGTTTGTGACTATCAATATTGGTATCCTCAAATAACATCCCAAACAACTGCTGAACCGATGTGAGGAGTTCTCCTCCCACCAGCTTCAACCGTTGTCGCGGTGGTTTGCTTAGCACAACCGAGCCCAATAGTTCATCCTTCTCAAACATTTCATCCGGAAAAAAGTACTGCCAAAAATTATTAACAAATTTACTCGGTAGTTTTTCAGACGTATCAGAGCCGTCTTGCGACGGATTTGCTTGTGACGGATCCACACCGTTTTTCCAAAAGTCATCCGCATCTGTAAATCTTGGGTTATGGTCATCAGCACTCGGCTCTTCCAACTTCTCAAGATGCAGCGGGCCATCACTTAACCGTCCTCCATTCGGACCAATCTGCTTCTTAACAGCAGCCAGAACTTCACTAACCTTCATCACTTGGTCAGCCACATCTGATGGTAATTTATCAGCCCGCGGTGCGTGTTCGTTCATACTCTGTAATTTAGCATAAAAATTATAAAAAGTCAATCAGCGCCCCGTCAAACAGATCGGCACATGCTGATGAAACAACGACCCATACTACTAGGCTGACCCGCTCATGCTACAATATACCAAGTGAAGCAGATAATCCACGCCAAAAACCGCCGCCGATGGCTCAGTATGAGTCTGGCTCTTGTCCTGATCGCTGGCGGCAGCTACACACTCATCACAGTGTTTAGTCCATTCTTTCGCGCTCAGCTCATTGACCCAGTACGCAATGAAACCACCCAGCTCCTCGCTGCTACGCCGGAAACCAGCATCACCGAGGACCGCCTCTATATTCCTAAAATTGATATTAACGTACTGTACGCTACTGGCGGCGCCGAGACTATGGAGCGAGGTGCATGGTGGCGTCAGCCAGAGAATGGCAACCCAGTTGATGGTGGTAATTTTGTCTTGTCAGCCCACCGATTTATCATGGGCCTGACACCTCAGCAAACCATCCAAAAATCACCATTCTATAACATTGATAAGCTACGCATTGGCGATGAAATAATCATTGACTACCGCGGCAAGCGCTACAGGTACGTCATATCTCAGTTATTTGATGTCAAGCCAGATGCCGTTCACATTGAAAACCGAACCAACAAGCCACAGCTCACGCTCTATTCATGCACCCTCGGCGGCGCGGCTGACGGCCGGACAGTTTTTGTAGCTACGCCACGTTAAATCAAAATACCCACCTCGTGATATATCAAGGTGGGTATCTATACGACTGCCGAGGCGCGACTATTTACGCAGGCCCAGGGCAGCCACAACCGCTTTGTAACTCTCAAAATCAGTTCGCTCCAGGTATTTGAGCAGGCGCTTGCGCTTGCCAACCATCTGGATTAAGCCACGGCGCGCCATGAAGTCGTGCTTATTCGCCTTCAGGTGCTTTGTGACCTCTTTGATACGAGCCGTCAAGATCGACACCTGCGCCTGTGGGCTGCCGACGTCGTCCTTGTTGACCTGAGTCAAAGCAATTGCTTTCGCTTTATCGTCTTTGCTAATCATAGCCTCGTCATTATACCAATGCTACGCTAAAAACGCAAATCAACTACACTACTAAAATGTCTGTACGTAATTATACGCTGGATTGCCGGTGGTCGGCACGGCTGCGCCCGGAATGTTGCAGGTCGCCTTGATCACATTAACCTGGGCCGATTCCTGCGGCTTGGCGGAATTAAGGGCCGCAAACACCGCAACACCTGTTATCTTGCCGGATGCGTCCTTGCATGGATACCAAACAAAAATATCGTTTGGATTTGACGCATTCTTGCTGCTCACACCCTCGCGATACCCCGGCTGAATATACTGTGGCACAAGCGAATCAACACTATTAGCGCTATTAAATACACCTTGGTCTGATGGCAATGTTCGCTTCTGTGTATCATACAGCTGCAAGGCATCGCCAGCGATTTTGACGATGGAACGGATCTTGGTGTCGGTAGCATCCTGACGCACACCCGAATACGCCACGACACCGATGGCCGCTAAAATTGCAATTACGATCATCACAATTAATATTTCAACAATTGTAAAACCTGTCTGCCTACCCATGATTTGATAATAGCACTTCAAGACAAAATCCCAAAATCCGCTAATGGTTTTGCCTGAGTGACATCATATTTAGCGATAGCCTGGCGGCGTAGCTGATGACAGTAAGCCCCTGTTCCCAGCTGCTGACCAATATCAACCGCCAGGCTCCGAATATACGTACCACTCGAAACATGCGCTCGAATTACCAAGCGAGGATACTCATAGGCGACAAGCTCCAAGGTGTAAATCGACACGGTGCGCTCTGGCATATCAACTGGCTGACCCTGACGCGCCAACTGATAGGCCCGACGACCGTTGATCTTGATAGCACTAAACACTGGCGGTCGTTGTTTGATTTCACCCTCAAATGTACCGAGCACCGCTTCGACCTCACTGCGAGACGGCTGCCGATCCGATACGTGAGTCAGCTCACCCTCGGGGTCACCTGTTGTCGATACCTCACCAAGCATAATCTCCGCCTCATACCACTTATCAAGCTTCATGAATGTATCAGCCTCACGGCATTTCTTGCCCGTGACAATGATCATCAGACCCGTGGCGAACGGATCAAGTGTACCGGTATGGCCAACTTTTACTTTTTTACCCGCAGCCCGACTGAGGACTCGCCGCAGCCGCGCTACTACCCCGAAGCTTGTCATCCCAGCCGGCTTATCAATGAGCAATACCTCGTCCATGGGTTAGTTTTGTCCCGGGATCTGGAATTGGGACGGATTAAAGGTACGCGGCTGTGCAGGAGTGGATGGTGCTGAAGATGATGTGTTCAATGCTGGCAGCCCCCCATCTGCAGTACCGATCGGAGCTGGTGGCAGCGGCGGCAGACCTGACCCTGAGAAGTCAGAAAAGTCAGGCAGCGGTGGCAAGCCATGCATAACATTAGACTCTATATCAGCAAGCGTGGCCGGAGCGGACGACACCGTCGGTAGTGGCGGAGACGAGACCACCGGAGCAGATGATGCTGCGGGTTCAAGTGGTGGTGCAGCCGCCAGTGCCTCGGTAATCGCCGCGCGGGCATCACGTTCAGAATCTGGCAGTGATGGCGACGCGGTAGCCTGAGCCTGTTTGGTAGCCAGCGCCTGTGTTTCCTCCTTTAGCGCAGCAATGACCGCTTCGTCTTTGTTAGTGGTTGCAAACGGATCAATACTTGGTGGTTCATCAGATTTTCCCATGGCTGCATTCAACGGTGACTCACCGAGAGCTGGACGCGACGCACCGACATAGGTGCCGTGATGTAGGATGGTTCTATTTTGATCAGTATCAAGATCGCGGCGCTTATCCTCGGCCGCCTGCTCGGTTGTCGCATTCAGTGTTCCACCCAGTAGCGGTGCAGCTGTCTCTGGCTCAGCCGATACTGACGCACTAATTGGTTGTGATGGTGGTGGCGTACTGCTAGGCTCGTTAGCCGCTGCTGCCGCTCGAAGCCGATCAAGCTGTGCTGTCGCTGCACGAGCCGCTGCATCCTGTTCTTGGGCCCGGGTCTGTTTAGCTACCTCGTCAAGATTGCCCCGACGCTCGTGACTAATCGACAGCGAACCATCGTCCTTTTTTGGCTCAGCCGACTTCAAACGCTTCCCTCGCTCAACCTTGAGATTAGAGTCATCATCTTCATCGCCATCGGATACCTTATCCTCAGCTGTGTCAGCTGCCTGCTTTGACTTCTCCGAACCTAAATGCTCCTCGGCCTTGATTGCCCGCCCCTCGGCCAACTTCGTAGCAATCAATTGCTGATTTGCTCCGGCTGCCATCAATTCCGCGGCTAGGGTCATTACTCGTGAGGACGTTAGATTATTACTAAACCGCTCCGTCGCCGCCACGATACCAGTCAGCAACGCTGTCGCAATCTGTTCATCCATAGTCACCTCTGGCGTCCGTAGCTCCTCAACCAGATCAACCAACATCTCGCTCACGCCTGACGCCCTGTCATCATGCCAATCGACCGTCCCGAGGCTACTCCTCGCTGCACCAGCCGTCACCGTTGACACCACGGCATCATGCAAGATCTTGCCATGGACTGTCAGCGCCTTATCCAAATGATCCTGATTTTCAACATTTAATGCGATCACTAGCTCAATATTGTAGTCACCCTGCGAGAACTCTAAATCTGCCTCAGTAATTATCGCCCGATACGGCGTAATAAAAATTTTCACCGCATCATCAACCACCTTGTAGCGTAGATGGTCGGCTTTTTCCTTATCAAGCGCAATGATAAAATCACGTAGACTATCCGCTGTGGATTCAAACGTCGCACCTGGCTCGAGGAATGAAATCGCCGGCGGAACTTGACCACTAAAAACAGCCGTAGCGTGCTTGCCCAGTTTATTTAGGAAAATCGTTAGCCCCAATGCCGCCGACAATTCATCTACTGACGGATCGGCACTCACCGTCACTAAAATATTAGTCACATCTTTGATGCTCTGAATAATCTGCTGCTTTTGTGACTGGCTCGCCATTATGTCATATCCTGTTTATTTTTACTTATATCTTCGAGGTAGATTATACATAAGCATTTCAGAAAAGTCAATAGGTTGATCGTTACCACGGATCACTCTTTACTTTTATCGGGTTTTTCTGTATAATCCATCCTTGATTAGCGAAACAAATTTATAGAGGTAAAGGAAATCTATGCCAATCATCAAATCCGCCATCAAACGGGCAAAACAAACCCTAAAGCGCCGCGAGCGCAATATCGGTATCAAGCGCGACATCAAGTCAGCTGTCAAGGCCTTCATGGCCGAGCCAAGCGCCGCAACGCTGGCTGCTGCTCATAGTGAGCTTGACACCGCTGTCAAGAAGAACCTGCTAAAGAAAAATACTGCCGCTCGGCGCAAGAGTACCCTCTCAGCTATCGCCAAAAAAGCCGGCGTGAAGCTTGAAGCAACTAAAAAGGCAGCCACCAAAGCTCCAGCAAAGACGACAGCAAAAACTACTGCGAAGTCAACTGCTACCAAAAAACCGGCCGCAAAAAAGCCAGCAGCTAAAGAAGCTAAATAGCCATTCGATTTGCATCAACAATTACTCCCGTCGACTGGCGGGAGTATTTTGCTATGTTATATGTCTGACGGTATCAACCAGCGCTGCCTCGACCAACAGCCACGGCGACACACGAGTCGTTTTCATCTGTTCATCAGCCTGCGCCAAGGCAGAGTTAATTACCGCGAGCTGCGCTGGTGTCGTCCGCGCTGCATACGGCGCTACCTTTCGCAGTGCATACGGATGGGCCGCAAAATCACGAGCCACCGCCCCCGTGTCACCACCAGATAGCACCAGCGCGTTCAGCTGCACCAATTGCGAAACCAACAGCCCCAGCGTCTGGTACGCCCCATCATTACTGCTCTCTGCCTCGAGATAGGTAATGATCGCGCGCACTTTCCCCCGGTCGCCATCCAGCATTGCCGCGAATAACTCAAACGCACTTTCAGCCGGAGCCAGCGGCACCAGTGCATTAATTAGCTCATCGTTCAGTTCGCCAGCCAAGGCCAACTGCTGCAACACCAGGTCAAGCCGTGATTGATCAAACCCCAACCGATCGATCAGTGCCGTCGCCTGCGCCGCTGTCAACACTGCCCCATGCACCTTGGCCCGCTCAACACACCACGCACTCAGCTGCGGTTTTTGGCGTTCAGTAAAATGAGCGCATTCCCTTACCTCGGCATGACTTTTCAGCCACTTATACGTTTTTGTGCGCTTATCAAGCTTTGCCTCCAGAAGGACAACCGTGGTCGCCGTCTCACCAAGCAGCTCCGGCAACTCACGCCACAGCGCCACATTCTGACTCGCATCAGTAATGACCACTGCCTGCTCTAGCATGAACAAACTCTGCCCCATCACCACCTCACAGACCTCGGCAGTCGTCAGTTCTTCACCATCGCGCCGCACCACCTCCATATCACCAACCAGCGCCGCAAGCGCCGCCCGTTTTTCAAATTCGTTGTCGCCGTGAAAGAGATAGATCACGACCTAATTATAGCAAATACCCCCTTAGGCAATAGCTTTTGGTATACTGATTTATTCTTCCGCTTTAGGCGGCTTTTGCATAATCTCTTTATATGCGGTTATCAGCGTGGCTATTTGCTCATCAGATAAGCCAATGTTTCTCAAGCCCACCATATAATTTGAGTATAAGAACCCCTCTTTATGACCCTGACCACCCTTCTCTTCTATGACCGCAAGGCTAGTCACACTGCTTGCCACAGACACTATCTGATCGTCAGAGAGACCACCACCAGTCTCCATAAATATGCCGTCAAGAAGTTCGAGAAATTTAGCATCCTGATCCCTTGTCTTATTGGCGGCAGCTTGAGCATTCACCTCCTTCTCTACCTGTCCTGGCGAAACATCCTCACCACCAAGTACTTCATTGAGAAACTTAAACCAAGGCGAGCTGGGCGTCTCCTTAAGGTCAAGCAGACGCTCTGTGATCACGGTTATTTTCCTCATCGGTTCAATCGTATCACCTGTTATAGTACGAGAAGCCATTTCAACTAACGACACACCTATAGCAGACCTCTCCATAAAGACACGCTCAAGAATTTGATACATTATCACTTGTCGAGCAATTGTCCTCTTCAGCCCTAGATCATCATTACGATAGCCTTCATAAGCTGATAAATCCAACATGCTAAAATCATCACTTTCTAGGCGTCGTAGATCACTATTAAGAATGCCCCTCCCTCGCTCAAGCAACTCTTCTCCGCTCAATCCTGGCCGATAAATTGTGTCCACCCCATGCTTATCTAGCATGCCATTGACCCTCAGATTAGCCTCTCTAAGCCGGGGGGCTGTTCTTCTTCCCCTAGTGCTATCAAGTAGTTTACCCACTCTTGATCTAAGTTGCTACTTGGCCGATGAAATTCGCCATGTAATGGGTACTCTCCTCTTGTCATAACATTGTATTCTACACTATAATCCACTATTTGTCAAATATCGGTGGCTTCTGACACACTGGGCACACATGCGTACCACGGCCGCCGACTTTCAACTTGATAATCTCCTGGTCGGGGTGGCGGTGGCAGGCTTGACCTTCGCGGCGAAACACATGAGCAAATGTCAGATAATTCCCTTTTCGACCCTCGGCATCAACGTAATTTTTATCGGTTGAGCCGCCTTGGTCGATACTGAGCTGCAAAATTTTTCTAAGTTCCGTAAATAATGTGTTCAATTGCTCATCGGCGACATGTTTGACACGCGTTTCCGGATGAATCTGTGCTGCCCACAGCGCCTCGTCGGCATAAATATTACCAACCCCAGCGATCACTGTCTGGTCAAGAAAGGCTGGTTTGATCATCGAATTCTGACGGCGGCGAATTCGCTGGATGAAATCCTCAGCACGCGTCTGAGGATCAAGCGGCTCCGGCCCGACCTTTTGCATGAACGGCAGGTTTTTCACCTCATCGGTCGGCAGTAGCTTCACCCAGCCAAACTTGCGCTGATCGTTAAAAAACAGCCGCGACTCATCAGTAAAATCAATCTCCACCCGCGTCGACCGATCTGGTAGCTCACCAATCAAACTGTCGTTCGGATGGCCACCAGCAAAGTTAGCGTCAGGTATTTGAGTGGTGTCTCTGGTCACAATCTGGGCGTGCTTGTCGCCAGGACCCGGATTGTTAGCAGACGACGCCCGATAATACCATTGGCGAAACACCAACTGTCCCGTCATCTTCAAATGTATCACCAGCGAATACTGTGTATCCAGATCAATCATCAGCACCTTTGCCCGCCGCCGAACCGCCGTCACACGTGCGCCATACAAAAATTGTTCAACATCAGCAGGCGCATTTGGGAAACTCTTCGGTGAGTCAAACACCGCCACTCGCGCCACCACCCGACCGGGCAGCAGCTCCGCCAAACCGCGGCGAACCGTCTCAACTTCGGGAAGTTCCGGCATAAGACGCTCCTAAAACTTGAACAGCGTATCCCGCTGGTACAGCCCGATAGAGGTGGCCATTTTGCTACCGTCAGGAATCTGCTTGATAAACATATCAACAATTTCCTCGACATTGGCAACTGCTGAACCCTTAGAGCCACTGCAATCTGACGTCCATAGTGCCTTGATCGCTGTTCCATTCATCAACAATTCGAACTTATATACCTTGCCCGTCGCACAAATACCACGCAGATCATTCTGATCATCACTCAGCTCTCGCCCCTCCATCATCTTGCGCTTATCCAGTGCATACACCAATTCTTCATAAGCCTTGAAATTATTGTTTAGCTGCTTGGTGTCCAGTTGCTTCTCGACGTATCCCTCGTATGTCGTCATCACTCGCGAGGCGGGTGCAATAGTTATTTGGTATGAACGGAATTTTTCATTAGCAACAAGTGGGCCGCGTACCGTCATCCTGACTGCTCGACCTTCGTCGGTTTGTAGTAGGTCACTTTTTTTCTGTTCAGTCGTTTCCGTCTGCTGTTTCTGTTCATCACCACCAAATATCGACCGGCTGATGCTGATAATTGCTACAATCGTCACGATAGTGATAATGATGACGAGTAAAATCGGCACAAACCGAGAAAAAGAATTAAAAGAATTATATGTACGCCTCATGGGTTGATTATACCATATTCTGCCAATTTTGCATTTATTGCCTCGGTTACACCTCGTCCCAGTGTAACCCCACGCCGACATCCACTTTTAGCGCAATTGGCAGCTCCGGACAAACGCCTTCCATTTCCGTACGCATGATTTCGCCGACTTGCTCGGCGTCTTCCGCTCGACATTCCACCAAAATTGAGTCGTGAACCTGCAGGACCGGCTCGGCCAGCCCAGCTAATTTGTCCTCCAGCCGAATCATCGCCAGCTTCATCAAATCAGCTTCCGTGCCCTGGATTGGCATATTCATCGCTGCCCGCTCGGCCGCCGAACGCACCATAAAAT
>CAMURE010000008.1 GCA_947097375.1 uncultured Candidatus Saccharibacteria bacterium | reverse complement strand
CGCCGTTTACCTCGGGCCAGCTGATCATCTCCATGGCGATTCACTATACGATTATTTCGCTGCTCAGTTTGACGATGATGATTGTTGTTGGTATGCTGTTGTTCCAGTTTAATATGCGCGGCGATTGGGGGATCTTTGTCCTTATGGCGGTGCTGGCGGCCTTTATGATGGTAGGCTTGGGCCTGTTGATCGGCGGCTGGGCAAAGAATGAAAATCAGTCCGCACCGCTGAGCAACTTACTTTCTTTCCCGATGATGTTCTTGTCTGGTGCATTCTTCCCGCTGTACATGTTCCCAGAGTGGTTACGCGGTGCCGCCCAGTTTATCCCGATGACGCCGATTACTGATGGTTTCCGTTTGATCATGACTGAGCATGCCAGTTTCATCGAGGCCCTGCCGCAAATCGGTGCTGTCGCTGCTTGGACTCTCGTTATCTATGTCGTGGCGATCAAGCTGTTTCGGTGGGAATAATTGGCAGAATATCATGCTTCGTGATATTGTTATAAATATATGTTAGTTGTGGCAAAAAGTAGTTGATTTTATTTCAAGTAAGTACTTTAATTGTACAAAAGTTATGACGAATATAGATACGATAGAGATAATTTCGGGTGTTGATTCGCATTTAAGTACAGATATTTCTAACTTTGGTGCGGTTGTTATGGTTGGTTCTTTTGCTCCAATACACGACGGTCATATTGATGCAATTACTTCAGCAAAACATGCGCTAATCGCTAAGGGAGTGGCCGTAGAAACACTGGTAGTTACGCCTAATAGTTCTGAATATGTTATAGATAAGTTGGGCGGTGGGCAGGGTGGATGGCCTTACGATGAGAGAGTGCGCAGAATCCTTTCTCTACCAGCAATAGATTGTACTCCAACTTATGTTGATGATCTATCGGGGCCGGCTGCAGGGATAGACCAGATAAATGATTATGTTCCCAAAACTATAGAGCAATGTTTAGGTATTGCCTCCTGTAGATTATTCTTCGTAGTTGGATCGGATCAATTACCTAGCATGAGAGAGCATCTATCTAATGGCGGTCGTGCGGTATGTGTTATTCGTCCAGGAAGGGAACATATATCGGAATTCTGTATAAGATCAGAGTCGTGGGCTTCAGCGGCTTTTAATGATAATAGATTGATAGTTACGGATAGAAAGAATATGGATAACGACATATCTTCTACACAAATTAGAAAAGGAACAAGGTAGTATATTTTTATGACAGCTCCTCGATCAACTCATCAAGAGAGGAGTTATATAAAATTCTCAAAAGATAAGAAGCACAAAAACGATCAAACTTGTGATTTTTGTAAAATCACTAAGGGTCACTATCAAAATATTACCGAGACTCGTAATCTTAGGGTTATTAGAAACAAATTTCCCTATTCCTTATGGGATGGACAGGGGGTAATTGATCACTTGATGATTATACCGAAAAGACATATTGGAAAGCTCGCGGACTTTAGTGACGAAGCTAAGCTAGAGTATATTGCTCTTCTTGAGGGTTATGAAGCCAAGGGATATAATATCTATACAAGATCTCCTTTATCTACGACACGAAGCGTGTATCATTATCACACACACCTCTTAAGACTTGATCATAAAGACCGTCGTCTGTTAGTTTTAATAAAAAGGCCATATTTTAGGTGGATTGTGTAGACTAGGATGCTAAGAAGGCAAATATCGGCTGTACTAGTCTTTGCGCGTCTATACTACATTAATTTTTTTATTTTCTGCAATTTTTGCTTCGTCAACTGACACAGCGTTGGTGTGCTAGCAAAGAATTGTCGTGATTCGTAGTTGAATGGCCTGTCGTTGAATGATACGAATTTACCGCCCGCCTCTTGAACAAGCAGCACACCTGGCGCTACGTCATGTGGTTTTAGGTTGGCAGTTGCGTAGCAAATTCCTTGTATACTACCTTGGGCTAGTAGCGTCATGAAGTAGCCAGTTGCACCGACTGGCGCATAGAATCGTACATCCTCTTTGGCATATAAAGCGTAGATATTTTTATAAGCAAAGGCATCAGCAAAAACACAAGAACTTGCTAGAGGGATGTCATGAATAGAAATTTTAACGCTATTTTTATAAGCGCCGCGCCCCCTTATGGCCGTGAATATTTCATCCGTTGCAAAATTATATATGACACTTGCTACAACTTCACCATCGACAACACAAGCAGCCATGTTTGAACAATATGGAAGGCCATGGATGAAACTTAGTGTGCTGTCTATAGGGTCGAGATACCAAGTTACACCATTCTTTGGTTCAACAGCTGTCGTCTCTTCGCCTCGAATACCTACATCAGGAAACTGAGCCATAATTTGTTCCTTGATAGTTTTCTCGACTTTAATATCAAGTTCGGTTACTGGCGATTTATCCTGTTTACTATCGTACGTTATGTTGCCATAAGACTGCATTAGCTCTTGACGGAATTCTGTAAATATTCGAATAATTTCTTTTTGTTGTAAGATAATCTCATTCATAAATTACACCTCAGGTTCCGTATGATGTAGTAAACCGCCTAATTTTATAGCAGCTCTAGCTATCTCATTGATCTTGCAGTGGCTAGTCTGTTCGTCTTCATATCTTAAGGTAAAGCTCATTGAAGAAACGGCTTTCCAACCTATAAGCGCTTTATAGTAATCATCGTTCCATTTTTCCTTTTTGCGCGCAATTTCAATAACAGATTCTACGGGTGTTTTATCGCCTAATTCTTGTCGCAATCTCCAAGATGATAGGTCGTATAGTCTAGGCCCAACGGCGGCAGCGTCAAGATCTATGGCCCTTAAATTGCCTTTTGCATCTGAGACAATGTTTTCTATTTTAAAATCGCCATGTATGAGACCTGTATCATCTTTAGTTAATTCAGAGAAGGGGAAAGAGTGCTGTAGCGCAGTTAGCTCTCTTCTAATATAATCAAGATCACCCGGATGAGATATCTTTTTGCCCTCGAGGTCCTCTATGCGACTCCCTACATATTCCGGGATATTAAGTGAACGCAACGTCATATTGTCTGAAACCGTACTTAAGGAACTGCTGATGCGCTGAGTCATTGTGAATATCTCGTCAGCATTGTTTTCGCTTAAATGCACGTCACCTATCATTAAAGGGTATCTTGATATGACATAACCTTTAGCAGTTAGTGGTTCTCTATCAAGGGGAGAAACTACGGGAGCCTCCTGGGCAGCATACCAAGATACCCTATGAGAATACCCCAAGTCGTGGGGGTCGTCCCTGAGGTTAGAACCAGCAGCTTTACTGACTCTATAAACAACACCCTGTTCAGGAGATATCGCAACCAGTTTATTATTTGTAGAAACAACCTGACTGTCTTCGGGCATTAAGCCCTCTCTTACTAAATCTGTCTTGTACTGACGAAATTCCATTAATAACTACCTCTCAATGAAAGTTAATAAATCAACATTAATAACTATGTTATATTGTAATAGTTTTGAAATCAACGACTGTCGTGGATATTAGTGTCGAAAGTGTATAAGTGATACTTAGGATTTAGGGTAATACTACGCATAGGTGCCTTTGCTGCGTGGATTGTCGTTATCTACATCATGGTTGGCGATCAAGCTGTTTCGGTGGGAGTAGGGCGGGATCTCTCCATCCGATGCTGGTAACCGCCGGGTGGAGTCTGTTTTTGGCTCGGGCCGGCGGTTATTTTTGTGCCCACATCCCTGACATCTTATCTGATGTAGAGCAACGATTATGTTATGGTGTATAATAGCACATATGAAGTGGCTTGATGATATTGTAGATCAGTTTCGAAATGTGGATAAAGAGGTGCTCGTTTCCTCGGGCGCGTCGCCGTCGGGGGTGTATCATGTGGGGCATTTGCGTGAAATTGTTATCGCTGATGCCGTAGTGCGGGCGCTGAAGCAAGCAGGCATTCGGGCGCGCCACGTTCATGTTTCAGACAACCTCGACGCCTTTCGTAAGGTGCCGGTCAATCTGCCGGCCAGTTACGAGCAGTACTTGGGTATGCCGCTCTGCACGGTGCCATCACCAGATGATCGGTACGATTCGTGGGGGGATTTTTGCCTGAAGCCATTCCTCGACAGTGCTGATAAAATTGGCGTCACCATGGACGTGATCTATGCTAGCGATAAGTATCGGAGCGGGTTTTTTGTGCCGGCCATTGAGCGCTCGCTGAGCCGCATTGACAAAGCCAAGTCGGCCATCCAGGAAGTATCGGGCCGGCAGCTGGATGACCAGTGGTCGCCAATTCAGATCATGGAGCATGGTCGGCTGAAAAATCGCCGGTTCATCAGCATGGATAGCGATGCTAAAACGATCACCTATCGTAGCCACGATGACTCGGAGCACACAGTTCGGTATGATGACGGGCAGGTAAAGCTGGACTGGCGGCTGGACTGGCCGGGGCGATGGTGGTTGCTCGGGGTTGATGTTGAGCCGTTCGGTCGTGATCACGCGACGAAGGGCGGCTCGTATGATACCGGTAAGCGGATCGCCCGCGAGGTTTATAACATTGATGCGCCAGTACCGGTGCCGTACGACTTTATCAATCGCACTGGTGATACGAAAAAGATGAGTGCCAGCAAGGGTACTGGCGTGAACGCACACGACGTTGTTGATATGCTGCCGCCTGAGGTAGTGCGCTACTTTATCCTTCGATATTCGCCAGCCAAGCGGTTGTATTTTGACGAGACCGATAGCCTGGTGCGGCTGGTTGACGACTTCGCGGCGATGAAGCAGCATCCGCAAAATGAGCTCGACGAACAGCTATTGTTCCTGTGTACTGACGGGCTGAATCATCCAGCGGTCAGCTCAATTCCCTTCTCGCATCTAGTCATTTCGTACCAAGCGGCGCTGTGCGACACGGCAAAAACGGTAGAAATTTTGCGGCGCAGTCCGGAATATGCCCGCATCGTCGATGAGGAAGAGACGGTGATTATTACGGAACTAGGCTACGTCAGCCGGTGGCTGGAAAAGTGGGCGCCTGAATCATTGAAGTTTCGCCTGGCGGACGAGGTGCGTCCCGATGAGTTTTCGCCAGAGCAAAAAGAATACCTGCGGCGATTAGCTGACGATATCACCGGGGCGCCAGCCGAAGCTGACGGCAATTGGTTTCATCAAGCAATTTACGCCTACAAGGAAAGTGGTTTGCTGCCGCCGCGGGAGCTCTTCACCACTATCTACCGCGTGCTCATTGGCAAAGATTCCGGCCCACGCGCTGGCTGGTTCTTGTCAATTTTGCCGCGGGATTGGTTGATTGAGCGGCTGCGACTAGTCAAGTAAGAGTTTTGGCGAGGCTGGGTTGGGACTGAGCTATCAGTAGCACCATAAGACGTGACAATAGATAAAGGAGACAGCATGACATTTGAAGAAGTACAAAAGTTGGTAATGAGCCACGTCTGTGCTCGCCAGTGGAATAAGACGAAGAGTTCGCGTGGTTTGGCAATTTCGTTATCATTGGAGGCTAATGAATTATTAGAGTATTTTCAGTGGAGCGATACGCATATTGGTACCAAAGACGACATGGCAAGCGAACTGGCCGACATCATTATTTATGCGATTCAATTTGCCGACCGATTTGATATCAATATTCCCGAAGCGGTTGCTGCAAAAATTGCTAAACTAGATAAAAAGTATCCAGTTGAAATTTTTGAGATCAAAGATAAAGTTGAACAAAATCGCCGCTTGCTAGAGGCTAAGAAAAATTATAAGAAGGACACAACACTGTAGGGTTGCTGCCGTAGAACCTCGTCGCGGCTATTTTGCATTGTAAGTATCAGGACAGCTTGGGTCGATAGACTTCACGGCACGGTATCACTTGCGGCAGCCCGGCTTGACACCCACCACCCATCCGGCGTAAAATATTGCACTTGGGTGCATAGTGTAAATCATATTGGGTAGTTGAGAACTCTTACATTTATGGGCTACTGATACTTGAATAACGTGAAAGGTAACAATGCTACACGAATTATCAATCAGAAATAAATTAATCGTTATGAGTGCGGTGATGAGCGCACTGTTTTTGGTGGCGCTGGATCAGACCATTGTCTCGACAGCGCTGGCGGCGATTGTCAAGGAATTTAATAGCTTTTCGTCGCTTGGCTTCATCGTGACTGCTTACATGTTGACCACCACGGTGACCGTACCGCTGGCTGGTAAGTTGAGCGACATGTATGGCCGCAAGCCGCTACTGCTCGCCGGGGTGAGTATCTTTACCATCGGCTCGCTACTGAGCGGCCTGGCGCCGACAGTCGAGTGGCTGATCGCGTGGCGGGCGCTGCAGGGCATCGGCGGCGGTATCATCACTGCGAATGCCTTTACCATCGTTGGCGACCTCTTTCCGCCAAAGGAACGTAGTAAATGGCAAGGACTGTTTGGTGCAGTCTTTGGGATGAGTTCAGTAGCCGGGCCGTTAATCGGTGGTTGGCTGACAGATGGTGTGTCGCTATTTGGCATGGTCAGTGATTGGCGCTGGACGTTCTTGATCAATGTGCCGATCGGGGTGATCGCTACCGTGCTCATCATTCGCTACTGCCCGCAGATCAAGCATGACCGCACGCACAAGCCCGATTATCTCGGTGCGCTGTTTATCACCATTGCTCTGGCGACACTGGTGCTGGCGGTAGACAACACAGAGATGATCTTTAAGGGACTAATCGAGCGCGGTGTTAGCCTAGCGTTGGTTCAGGGCATGCTACTAACGATATCAGTACTGGCGGCGCTGAGTTTTGTGCTGATCGAGCGGCGAGCTAAGCAGCCGATCCTACCGCTACTACGGTTCTTTGCCAATCGGACATATTGTTTGATCATGGCAGCGGCTAGCTTGTTTGGCGCGGCCTTTATGGGGGCAATTTTATATCTAACACAGTTTAACCAGCAGGTGTTTGGCGCCACAGCCTCACAGGCTGGGCTGATGTTGCTGCCGATGGTGGCGGGTATTATGACCAGCTCGATCACGGTCGGTCGGCTGGTCGCTCGGACTGGCAAATATAAGCGCTGGATCGTCGGTGGATTTGGCGTGACGGCGGCCAGCGTAGCGGCGTTGACTATCTTGCAACCTGAGTCGCCATACTGGCATGAGGCAGTGGTGATGGCGCTGGCCGGGCTAGGACTGGGGGCGGCGATGCCGATCTTGACCTTGGTGGTGCAGAATGAGTTTACGCAAAAAGACCTCGGTGCAGCGACGTCTAGTGTGCAGCTATTTCGTGGGCTGGGCTCGACAATTGGTGCGGCCGTGTTCTCTGGCGTGCTGACTGCTGGCATTGTGGCGCATGTTGGTGATCCTAATCAGCTGCCATATATTCAGAGTTTACAGCGCTCACCAGCTGCCCAGCAGATGCTGTCCGGCGAATTGAATGCTGACGTGCTGCTGCGGCTAAATGCTCAAAAAGAGACGATTGCTCGGGCGGCAGCTCAAGGATTTGAGCGCTTGCCAGTACCGGCCCGGACCCGGGCAAAACAGCAGTTTAACCAACAGCAGGAGGAATTTACCGATGTTATTCTCCATGCCTTTACCGATGGTCTGCATCAGATATTTTTGATCAGTTCGGGGCTGATGGTTGTTGCGATGATTGCGGTGATGCCGGTTCGGGAAAAGCGACTGCGCGGCTAATTGCCAGAGTGGTGTTTTCTGGGGTATAATTTTTGCATGACGGTGGGCTACTTTGAGCGGCGATGTGCGGGTGATTCGTTGGGGCAAACGCATCAGTTTCATCGTGGTGTGTGGGCGCATGTCAGCGGTACGCTATGTCCAGATGAATTAGCCGAGCAGTTTGGCCTCGATGAAAATATTGTCCGTGACGCCGCCGATCTGCGCGAATTGCCGCGCGTGGAATATAACAGTGGTATCGAGTACGTCTTTGTACGGCTGCCGCTGGTTCGGGATGATATGGTCAAGACTGCGCCGCTACTGGCTGCGGTATCGAAAACCCAGTTTGTGACGATTAATCCTGCCAATAATTTCTCGCCGCGAGTCGCCGAGCCGTTTCTCACGACCACGACCGACAAGCCCGGTGCCCTCCTCGCAGCGACCATTGCCTGTGTGGTGGCTGCGTATGAGCAGCAGATCCATGACCTCGCTGGTAATATCGCTGCCGCCAGGCACCGGCTGTCGCGCCACGAGGTAAAAAATGCTGACTTCATTGAGTTTGTAGCCATCGAAGATAGCCTCAATGAATTTCATTCCAGCCTCGAGGGGCTAGCGAGCGTGCTCGGCCAATTAGCGCTCAATCGCCGTGGCCTATTCACAGTGCGCGACCTTGAGGCGCTGGGGGATCTGGTGCTGCATGTCAAGCAATTACTGGTCATGGTTGCCGCCAATAGCCAGACCATCACCAGCATCCAGAACGCCTATTCAACTATCGCCAATAATGTCCTCAACCAGCGAATGAAAGTCTTGACCGCCATCACTATTCTCTTAGCGATCCCGAATGTGTTTTATGGTATGTATGGCATGAATATTGCCCTACCATTTCAGGGTGAGGCGTGGGCCTATCCGGTAATTACCGGGTTTACGGTGCTGCTCATCGGTATTGTGTATATCTTCGCCAAGCGGCTGCGCTTGTTTTGAGGTTGGCATCAGGGGTCAGACCAGGGGTAGGCCTCGCTTGACGTTCGTGTCAGTCTTTGCTATGATGGCTGATGTGTCTCGCGCCGAAGCATATCGCTGCTTATCATAAAGTGGGCAATAAAGGTCGAAGCGCGTGAGGCTGCACTAGTACAAAGGAGTACGAAACACATGCCAATAGCAATCAACGTTGTGTCGACCAGTCGGCGCAAAAAGGTCGCAGTGGATGTGGTGCCTGCCAAATGGCAAACATACATAGCACAATAAGTGCGCATGTCCTAAAAAGGGACGGCATAAAAAATCACCCCACAGGCACCGGGGTGATTTTTACTTGGACACTAGTTAATGCTTTTGATCAATTTGATGTTATTTTTTTGCTTCATCAACTGCGACGCCGGCCTTTTTCAGGGCGTCTTTGACGGTGTTTTCGATAGAGCTGGAGTCGGCTAGGTTAAGCTTATTGCTATTAATAAAAAAGGTTGGTGTGCCATCAATTTGTAGCTGTCGCCCGACCGCCACATCAAAGTCAATTTTCTTTGTGACAGCACTGGAGGCTAAATCCGCATTAAATTTCTCGATATTCAGACCCAGCTGCTTAGCGTAGCCAGTAAAGACGTCGGTGCGCTCTTTGGTGTGGGCACGACTCCACGCATCCTGGTTGGTATAGAGCAAATCGTGCATCTCCCAGAACTTGCCCTGTAGACTGGCTGCCTCGGCAACTGCTGCTGCTGCTCGAGCGTTTGGATGGATTGACGGTATGGGGTAATTACGAAATACCAGCGTGACGTGGTCTTTATATTTCTCAGCCACGCGCTTGGCCTCTGGTGCGGCAGTGCGGCAGCCCGGGCACTGGTAATCGCCATATTCAATCATCACAACTTTGCCGTTGGCATTACCGATAGTGTGCTCGCTGATATCACCAGAGCGTGTTTCGGCTGACATGACGCGCAGGGCCGTATCGCGCGAGATATCACTAACATTCAAACGATTTTGTGTTGACAGATAAATCATACCACCGACAACAGCCGCCACAACGATTGCAAAGATAGCCCAGGTTTTTCCGTTCATATTTCCTCCAAATTAACTCTGGCTATTATAGCATAAAAAGTATACAATGAACAGCATGAGCGATATTTTGCTAGGAATTCTGTATGTGATAGTGCTGATATTGCTCGTAATGGTCATGGGCGTTCATCCGCAAGCCTCGTCACATAGTAAGTTCGAGCTGCAGCGGCGAGCACGTCGTGGTGATCGGGATGCACAGCATTTGTTAAAGCGACATGCACTGATGCGGGATATTTTCTCATTGCAGCGGGTGATTGCGGCGGTACTGCTCGTAATGCTCAGTGTGATTGGCGTGGAGCTATTTCATTGGCTACTGGGTATCATTATTTCGCTGGTGATCGCACTAGAGATAGGAGCAGTGGCGCGGATTTCACTATGGCAGCAGTATTCCCAGCGGCTTTACGAGCGGTATGAAGGGCGAATTTTAGCGCTCATTGAGAAGTTTCCGACGTTATTTGCGATGATTCGTTCGGTGGCGCCGATGCCCAATGACGGCTATGATATTGAGTCAAAAGAAGAGCTCGTCGCCATGGTCGAACAGGCAGGTGAGGCGCTTAGTCGAGATGAGAAAAAGATGGTTATCGGTGTATTGTCGTTTGATACGGTGCCGGTCAAGGAGGTGATGACGCCGCGCAGCGTGATTGATATGGTGGATCAGGACGAGGTGTTGGGGCCACTGGTGCTGGACGCGCTGCACAAGACTGGGCATAGCCGCTTTCCGGTGACCAAGGGCGATATTGATCATATAGTGGGGATGCTATATATTCAGGATTTATTGACAATTAACCGTTCGTCGACGAGCAAGCGGGCACGAACCGTCATGGAGAAAAAGGTGTATTACATCCGCGAGGATCAGACATTGCAACACGCGCTGGCGGCGTTTTTGCGGGTGCGGCATCACTTGTTCATCGTGGTGAATGAGTTTCGCGAGACCGTTGGCATCGTCAGTTTGGAGGATGTAATTGAGCGAATATTGGGGCGCAAAATCATCGATGAGTTTGATGCGCACGAGGATCTACGGCGAGTGGCGCAGCGTAATCCGCGCCATAACAATCAGACGAAACATGCTCGTGACGTCGCATAATCCGGCCAATATGGTATACTAGAACTAATGAATTCGAACCAGACCAACCCCGAGCCTGACTACACCCAGCCGGTTGCGTATGATTCTGATGGTCGACCGCTGTATCATCATCCGCCGGCTGCCTCAGTGCCGCCGCCGGTAACGACCGCGCCACCAATTGAGCCGCAACCATCCTCACACGTCACCGTCCAGCCAGAGATGATCGAGGGGCAGAATTTCAATCCGCAGATTCGTGCTCAGTATGCTAACGAGCCAAATGTTGTTCATGCTACGCGGCCGCTTGAGCCGACTGTTCCTGCAGTTAGTCCGGAGATCAAGGCTCGTCACGACCAGTCCGTTCGCGATTATCCACAGCTCAATCTCAGTGAGGGCGAGTACGTTATTCTTGATATCAAGCGTCACCCGATCGGTATGGTTATTCCGAGTGCTATCACCCTCCTGCTTGTTGTGGTGCTGCTGGTATTCGCGGCTTCGTTCTCATCACTAACCGCCAACATCCCACTGCTTCCGGCAGTAAATCCGGGGGCGGTGCTGGGCATCACGCTACTGCTTGTTGCCTTGGTGGTACTGGGTGGCGCGATCGCCCTGTGGGTATATTTACAGAATCATTTTTTCATGACTAATGAAAGCGTCGTTCAGGAGATTCAGCAGAGCCTCTTCGTTCGTCATGAACAGACAGTGAGTCTCGGCAGTATTGAGGACGCCAGCTTTTTCCAAGCCGGCATCGCCCAGACGATCTTTAACTACGGCACAATTCGTCTCAGCACTGAGGGTGAGGAGACAACTTATATTTTTCACTACGTGGCTAACCCCAAGCATCAAGTGGCCATCCTCAACAACGCCATCGAGGCCTTTAAGAACGGTCGGCCGGTCTGCTACGATTAGTTTGACTATACATTTAGTTATTTGTGGCGGCTGTCTTTGACGAAATCCGCCTCGCCATCAAGCGTGGCTCTGAGCGAATATGATTTGCACTTACCATCGGTGCAATTTGTTGGCTCGTAGCGATAGGTGCTGCCGTTGTCACCTAGTTTTTTGCCACTCGGATCTTTGAGCAGTTCCTTGTCCATGGTTGGCAGTGTCTCGTCGGTGATTTTTTCCGGATAAGAGCCGTGCTGTTTGTAATAGGCTTCTTCGAGGCTGTAATGCATGGCGTTAATGGCGGTTTTTTTCCGGTCGTTTTGGTGCTCGCGTTGAATTGTCACGAGCTGGGTGAACGCCACCGCCGTAGCCACGCCGAGAAATATAATTGCTGCCAGTACCTCAATGACCGTAAAGCCTGCTTGTCGTTTCATATAATTCCATTATAGCAAAGTTTCACCACTCGTGGTAGGCGCTTGATTTATGGTATACTATACAGCATAAGATAACGGAGGGAGAGGTATGGCTAGCGCAGCAAAAACTGATAATAAACACCAAACAGACGACGTAACTGGCACGGCTCAGGTGGCAGAGAAAAAGATTGATAATGGTAAATTGAAGGCATTGGGTCTAGCCATGGATCAAATCACCAAGCAGTTTGGTGATGGCTCCATCATGAAGCTCGGTGAGGCGCACAAAGTTGATGTTGAAGTGATTCCATCGGGTTCGCTGAGCCTTGATTTAGCGTTAGGTGGCGGCTATCCAAAGGGGCGCATCATTGAGATTTACGGCCCCGAAAGTTCAGGTAAGACAACGTTGACGCTACATGCCATTGCCGAAATTCAAAAGCAGGGCGGTACAGCAGCGTTCATTGACGCTGAGCACGCACTTGACCCGAGCTACGCCAAGCGGTTGGGAGTGGACACCGAAAATCTGCTGGTATCGCAACCAGACAATGGCGAGCAGGCGCTAGAGATTACCGAAACCTTGGTGCGCTCAAACGCGGTAGATCTGATCGTGGTGGACTCGGTGGCAGCACTGACCCCGCAAGCAGAAATTGACGGCGATATGGGTGATTCACACATGGGGCTGCAGGCGCGGCTGATGAGCCAGGCGCTGCGTAAATTGACCGGCATCATCAACAAGTCGAAAGCGACAGTGATTTTCATCAACCAGATTCGCATGAAAATTGGTGTGATGTTTGGCAATCCGGAGACCACGACGGGTGGTAATGCGCTGAAGTTTTACGCCTCGCAGCGGGTAGATATTCGCCGAATTGGGCAGATCAAGGTCGGTGATGATATCCTCGGTAATCGCACCAAGATTAAGGTGGTGAAGAATAAGATTGCGCCGCCATTCCGCGTGGCTGAGTTTGACATTATGTATAATGAAGGCATTTCTAAGACTGGCGACATCTTGGACTTGGCGGCTACGCACGGCATTGTTGAAAAATCCGGCGCCTTTTACAAATATAACGGCGAAACGATTGGTCAAGGCCGCGATAAAACCAAATTGTACTTGAAAGAAAACCCTGAGGTTCTGGCAGAAATTGACCAGAAGGTTCGGGAGAAAGTAAAAGAAGCGGAGGGGTGACCAATGGCTGGTCAGCGAGTAACGCTGCGTGATGATTGGGGAAATTTAGCAGTCACATTGTCATGTAAAGCAATTGTTTGTGACGGTGACAGTATATGGCTACGAAAAAATGAGCGCGATGATTGGGAGTTGCCTGGTGGTCGGCTTGATGAGGGTGAGCAGCCAGAACAGACGATCGTTCGTGAAATTGCTGAGGAGCTGGGTGTTGAGCTAGTATCACCACGTCTTGTCGATGTGTATATTTGGGAAAAGGATTTCGGAACGACAACACATATTGGGATCGTTACCTTTACTGGTGATATAGGTCAAAAGGTCGGTGAACTTGAGCTTAACGGTGAGGCTGGCAAGGCTGAGTTTCAAAAGTTTACTATTAGTGCGGCGCTTCAACTCGATAATTTGCCGGAGGTGTATAAACGGGCAATCCGGAAGATACTTATATGAGAAAGGCGGTCTTACTTCATGGGACAGATGGTACACCAGGAGAGCATTGGTTTGGTTGGTTGCACGATTGGCTAAAAGCACATAGCTACAAAGTTTTTGAGCCGCAACTACCAAATTGCCACACGCCCAATAGGCAGGGGTATCATCATTTTTTACTCGGTCAAGGATGGGATTTTACAGATAATCTTTTGGTTGGACATTCTTCTGGTGCGACGACAGTTTTGAATCTATTGCAGTCAGACGATATCCCTGTAGTCGAGACGGCAATTCTCGTTGGCACATTCTTGAATGAACGATTGACGATCGGTACGGATCAGTATGAACCAGGTCAATTTGATAGTTTATGGCCTGATAATGGTTTTGACATTGGGAAGATTCGCCGTGGCGCAAGGCGGCTGCTATTTATTCATAGTGACAACGATCCGTACTGTTTATATGGCGACGCCAAGATATTTGCCGAGCGACTTGGTGCAGAATTCGTAACTGTCCACAATGGCCATCATCTTGGTTCAGAGTCAGGGCTAAAAGCGTTACCGCAGATCATTGATTACCTTGAGGATACTGGGAGGAGTGATAGTTTGCTTCATGAAAATCACTGACATCTCCCTCCAGACTCGCGATAAAAACCGCGTTAATATTAGCGTTGATGGCAAATATCGCTTTAGCCTTGATGTCTTTCAGGTGGGCGAGTTAGGGATTAAGGTTGGGCGCGAATATACCGACGAAGAATTGGCGGCGCTGGAGGACGAGAGCCAGTTTGGTAAGCTGTACGCCCGCGCCATGGAGTATTGCTTGGCGCGGCCGCGCTCGGTTAAAGAACTGCGCGATTATCTGTGGCGTAAAACCAGGCCGACCAAAAAGCGTTCGCCGAAGACCGGTGAAATTATTGAGCGTCCGGGTGCGAAGCCAGAAATTACCGAGCGGGTGCTGGCACGGCTGATTGAAAAAAAATACCTCGACGATGAAAAGTTTGCCCGCTTTTGGCTGGAACATCGTTTTTTACAGAAAGGCACTA